>JBEGUD010000134.1:0-3037 GCA_041179065.1 Bacteroidota bacterium
ACAAAATAAGGCCTTAACTGCTATAGAAGGTTGTATTTTTACAAGATTTCAAATGAAAAACAAGGGTTACATATTTAAAGCCGTTTACTTGCCTATAACGGTATTGCTATGCGCCATGCTAAGCAGTATGACCCTAACCGCTCAAACCAATGAGTCATCGGCTACAATGCCCCCCATTCCTACCATCAGACAGTTAAGTCACGATTATATCATTGAAAACCAAAAAGCCCTAATTGGTCATCCTTCTATTGCCCAAAATGCATCAGTAAGGGATAGTATACAATCTGCGGTTTTTGAAAATAGAAAATGGATTGAATTAAATGCAGCACTGCGTGATAATGAAAAATTTAAATGGCTACGCGGGTTCAATAATTTATTATTTGAACTTCAGTTAGGGATCAAACTCAATAAAATAAACTCGGAAGAAGTTGCAACATGCTTTCGTGCATTTACCGAAGCGATGCATATTAGCACAAAAGGGCTTAACATGAGCGCTGTTATACAAAATGAAAATATAGCGGTTGGCACTATTTTACTAGCTACAGGAAGCTTCGCAGACAATATTGGTTATGCTGCGGCAAGAGATATGCTGGTATTAAAAAACTGTCAAAATAATCCATATCAAATTTTACAAATTCTAGAAAAGCAGGGTGCCGAAATTTCTAGCAATAGATATGCCGATAGTTTACTTATTGCTGCGGCATGTAACAACCCAGAAATGCTATACAATTATGCAGCAGCGTCAAGCGCCCTTGGTAAAAAAATTCAATCCATTAACCATCCCCTTGTCAAATGGATTGGGAGGCTGGCATATATGAAAACCGGCCGCTATTATTTTGCATTTTTAGATGAGCTCTATACGGGTAAAATAAGTATTGATGCCATTACGCCACTCATACCAGAGGATCAAGCCGAAAATTATTTTAAACTACTTGTAGACACCCGCATAAAGCAGGTGCAAAGAAAAAAAGAAGGTAAAATAGCAGTATCAGAAGCAGCACTTTTGACAAAGTTAAAAAGCCTCGTTATGGAGCTATATATCAATGATATCAATGGTTTACATCAAACCGAGGCTGCTCCTATTCGGTTTAAAAAAATCAATAATTTAACCCCGCAAGAACTCTATTATATAGCTGTACTAGGTGCCAACGAACTCTACACTTCTAGTTTTGTATCTGGCATTTATCCATTAATGATTAAAAAATTGGGGGATAGAAGTACTAGTGAATTATTAGCAACCGTACATCAGGATTATTTTAAAAAATTTATTGCAATAGCGGCCAACTATAACACGCTTCAAAATTTTTTATCGCATATGCCTACCCAGGCAAGCAATGATCTCATGCGTAATTTTGTACGTGATTTAGATATTGCGCCCACAATCGAAGACGCCGTAGACGTTGCAGATGCTTTTTCAAGTATAACAGATACTAGCATCCAAAATTTATTACTAACTGAAATTAGAAAAAATAAAAAGAGCACGCTCTATGCCTTATTAAATGATTTGTGCACGGCTGTTTTAAATGACAACCAAACAAACGCCAGTTCACATGAATTATTAAATGGCGTTAATATGCTTGGAATTAATTCATTAAAAAGTAGTCAAGAACAAATAGTGATCAGACAATATTTTTATGGCGATAAAGATGGCCCACAAATATTTAATGCCTTTTTAAATAGTTTTAATAAGCCCGGCTGGAAAACCAAACAACAAAAATATTGGACGAGCGTAACTAGCGCAAATGGCCGCGTAAGCATCTATGCAAATGCACCGCTGGATGAAAAAGAGGAACTCGACTTAAAAGCACAAGACAGTTTAACGGCGCACTTAATTGCAGCGCATATTTTGCCTAGCATTATTGTTCACAGAGGACACAGCTATTATGCAAACCACACCATCGCAGGCATTGACAGCACTGCAAAACTTGTGGTGCTAGGGAGTTGTGGCGGCTATCAAAAATTAGCAGCGGTACTAAACAGGGCACCTGAAACGCAGGTCATTGCGAGCAAACAAATAGGTAAGGGTGTCATCAATGCAGCGCTTTTAAGTCAGATAGCAGAGACCCTTGAAAAAGGAAAAGATTTAAAATGGCGTGACATTTGGAAACAAATGAATGAGCAGCTAAAAGGTGCTGCTAAAACAAGTTTTCAAGACTATATACCCCCCTACAAAAACATTGGACTCATGCTCTTAAAAACATATCGGTCGCAGTAGTTATTGGTTACAAAAAAGGGTTGTTTCTTTTTTCGTATCCAATAGTTGTTTTAATTCCATGACCCGAATACACAACGGTTTCATCTGGTAGTACCCAAAGCTTTTCACTGATGCTGGTTAACAAGGTTTCACTATCGCCACCCGGAAGGTCTGTTCTCCCTATACTTCCTCTAAATAAAACGTCACCACCTATCAAATCGCCTTGTTCAGCCAAATAAAAGCAAATACTTCCTGGCGAATGCCCTGGCGCTAGAATGATTTGAATTTCTGTGTCTCCTAATAATAAGGTGTCACCATCGTTTAAAAAATGCAGAGGTCCCGTATAGTTTTGAAAAGGCAATCCCCAACGCTCACCAGATACTGGCGCCAGTGCTAACATAGCCTCCTCATTTGGATGTACATGCAACTCCAAACCGTAGGTTTCATGTACCCATTTGTTACCAAACACATGATCGAGGTGGCAATGGGTGTTAAGCAGGTAAACAGGGGTTAATCCTTTATCTGATAAGAAACTTTTTAAGGTTTCCTCCTCGGCGGGGAAGTAACATCCTGGGTCAACGATGATCGCTTTGCCCGCATCGTTGTATAAAACATAGGTATTTTCTGAAATTGGACTAAAAGTGAAGGCTTTGATGTGGATCATGCGCGTTTTATGAAAATTTTACAAGGTAATTGACTAATTTTAAAACACTAAAGTTCGGATATGAAATTGAAAAGAATAGGACTAATTTTTATCATGAGTAGTTTGGTTGTTTTTAGCCAAGCACAGGTGAATGCTGTTGAGTTTGGTAAAAATAGAGTACAATATAAAAAATTGGTGTG
>JBEGUD010000135.1:0-3824 GCA_041179065.1 Bacteroidota bacterium
CTGTACTTTACCGCTATATCCATTATCAGAATCAAAATCATCATCCTGCGTTTTGTAAGCAATAAGGTGCTTACAGTTTACTGTACCACCAAACCACTCAAACGCATCATCTTTTGCATACGTAACTTGAACATAGTCAATAACAGTACCGCTACCTACAGCAGCCATGGTTAAGCTATTAATTTCTTTATCGGGTTGGTATGCATAACCAGCATACTCAATTCTTACATAACGTAAAATACCTGAATTATCGGCATTGTTAGGGGTAGCACCGCCACCAGCTAAACCATCACCAAATGAGTTGTTGATACCACCTTCTACTTCTAAAATACCTGCACCACCGCCAGTACCAGTAAAGGCAGTGTTAACTTGTGCTTTACCACAAATTACAATACCACCCCAGTCACCAGAACGAGGTACTGGAGAATTAGATGTAAATACAATTGGTTTTTCTTGAGTACCATCAGCAATGATTTTTGCACCACGCGTTATTACAAGTGTTGCAACTGAAGAACCTGTATAATCTCCTTTAACGGTTACGCCAGGTTGAACAGTGATTGTTGCATTATTTACAATGTAAACAAGGCCACTTAGAATGTAATTGTTACCTTCTCTTAAAACCGTATCCTTATCAATACGACCTTTAAGAACAATAGTTTGTACACCAGGTGTGGTAGGCGGGGCAACAACTGTTGAACCTCCACCGTCCATTTCAATTTTTCTACAACTTGTAGCGATTAATGCAACGAAAGCTGCTGCTAACAAAACCGATTTTTTCATTTTATTTTTTTTTAAAAATTTTTATAAAGTATTATAAAGAGTATGAGAAACTAATTCCAATATTTGTACCTGTTTGACGGCTTAAACGGAATGGATCTTTTGCTTTATCCAAATTGTTGTTGCCATCAGGATTTTGGTAGAAATATAATGTTTTGTTTAAAATATCTTGAACGTTCAATCTTAATTCTGCTCTGTTTTTAGCAAAATTCTTGCTCAATTGAAAATCAAATACAGGACGTGAAGACTCATAAATATCTGGTTGATCTAAACTTCCCACAAATGTTACACGACGACCAATTTGGTTGTATAATAATGTAGCGGTAAGTCCTTTAGAAGGCAAATCGTATAAAGCACTGAAGTTAATTAAGTAAGGAGACTGGCCTTGTAATGGTCTATCAAGTGCTAAATTTTGATCTTTAACGCGGCTGTTGATATAAGTGCCATTGGCTTGAACAGTAAAGTTTTTAAGCGCCTCAGAAAAATCTAATTTCTTTCTGATTTCAAATTCTACACCATACGCTCTTGCACTTTCAGGATTCGCAAAGTTAAAAGTACTTGAACCACCCGCACCAAAGTTGAAGATCATTTCGATAGGCTTATCAAAGTGCTTGTAAAAAGCGCCTAGGGTAATTACTTCACCAGAAGCAGGATATACTTCGTAACGTAAATCTAAATTGGTGATTTTAGTACGCTCGATGGTTGGTAAACCTTGCACAGATGCGTTTAAATCAAAGTCGTAATATTGGAATGTAGCAAGTTCTCTAAACTCTGGTCTTACCACTGTTTGAGATGCGGATAAACGAAGATTTGTTAGATTATTTAGTTTTAACGTCGCATTTAAACCAGGTAAGAAGTCGGTAACTCTAGAATAATTATGACGCGGATCGTTTTTGTAAACACTACCAATTAATTGATCGTAATCTTCTACTCTTACACCCCATATCAATCTAAACTTACTTCCAAACTGGTTATCAAACTGTGCGTAACCAGCATTTAAAATAGTGTTAGCTAAATAACGGTATAAATTTCCTCTAATCGCATCAAAAGCGAGTTGCGTGCTGTACACTTCACCTCTACCAAAATTGCTAGGTGCAAAAATTGTTTCTGGCCCTTGCAAACGTAGTGCAGCATTATCTCTTGGTAAATAAATTGAAAAAGGCTTCGCATCAAACAAACGGTCTTTAACTTGGAAAGAATATCCACCTTTAAGTGTTTGCTTGCTTCCAAAAGCATTGAATGTATAGGCTACATCAGCACCCGCATTGTACACATAATCATTTAGATTTTGGTAAAAACGGTTACCACTTTTTTGCGACAATACGTTAGATAATAAAGCAACATAAGGATTAGATGCAGCACTATTATTTTTTAAGTAATACAATCTGCGCTGATCAGGTGTGTAACCATCTAACAAAGTAAATGAACCGTACCACTTAAACTTAAGTACGTTAGGCTTTAAGTTATGCTCACCATTAATTTGTGAGTTCCAAAAAGTATTTTGTTTGAAACCATACTCATAACCACGTGCGCTATCCAAAGATACGTTACCATTACCTTCAACACCAGTTCTTAGCGTCGTAAAATCGTTAGAAGTAACGTTGAATAAAGTTTTAGCAGAAATTTTATTATTACTATTAATTTGGAAAGAAACGTTAGCTAAACCACCCCAAAGTAAGTCGGTGCTGTATCTGTCATCTTTGTAATCAAAATCTGGTGTAAAGGTACCGTTACCAATAAAGTTAAAACCACTATTAGTACTCTTGGTTAAACGTACACTTTTATTGTAGTTAAGTGCAAAAATAGCACCCAACTTTCTGTTGTTTTTAAACTCTTTTACAAAACCACCACTTGTTTGAAATTGACCATTAATTAAATTAGACTTGCTAGCAGCAATTGGCGCCCAATTGTTTTGCATGGTAGAACCAATATAGGTTTTATCTGCATTAGCTAAAGCATCAAACTGAGATTTAGAGGTGTAGGTTGCTGGTAATGAACGTGTACCATCATCAATACCTAAATAATCTGTTTTACCACCTTTATTTTCGTAAAATGTTCCTTTAACAGCTTGTGTGTTAAAACCAGAACCAACTTGAATGGTAAAAAAGTTTTTGGTAGGTATATCTCTTGTATTAACTTGAATTAAACCACCCGCCCACTCACCAGGAAGTTCTGGAACAAATGCTTTATTGATAACAATATTATCAATCATGTTAGCAGGGATCAAATCAAATGAGAATGCTTTTCTATCAGGCTCTGTACTACCTAATTGAATACCATTTAAGGTAGCAAGGTTATAACGCTCTGCAAGTCCTCTAATAATCAAAAACTTTCCTTCTTGGATACTTGCACCCGGTGTACGCTTAATAACTTCACCTGTGTTTCTATCTGGAGAACGCTTAATTGCTTCGGCAGAAATTACAGAAGCAACCGTGTTTGTGTTTTTTTGAAAAGTGATAAGTGCATTAACAGTTTCACCTTTTGCAGTAGTATTTCTGGTGGTAGCTTTAACAGAAACGTCAGATAATACTTTACTACTTTCATTAAGGATAATATTAACGGTTTCATCTTCGCCTGCTTTTGAAACAGTTACATCGTCAACTATTTTTTCTTGGTAACCAACATAGCTTACCGTAAGTGTATATTTTTTTTGCGTTTCTGCAACAAAGCTAAAACGACCTTCAACATCTGTTCTGGTCATTGCAGTTGCTGCTCCCGATAATTTAACGGTAACACTCGCTAACGCTTCATTTTTGCTATTGGTAACCTTACCAACAATTCTAGATTTTTGAGCAGATATTGTTGCACTAAATACAAGTAAAAAAAGAATAGATAATAATTGCTTCACTGGGTATTACTTTTATGGAGCAAAACTACCCTCGCTATGTTACGGGAACGTTATCGATATATTAACGCAATGTTACCTCTATGTTAACGCAATGTTACCAACCTGATCATAGAGGTGGTGCATGAGTCCGTCAACAAGGCCTATTTTAGGCACGTAAATCGCGTCTATATCGGCCCATTTCATTATTTGTACATATATA
>JBEGUD010000136.1:0-3341 GCA_041179065.1 Bacteroidota bacterium
AGTTTATACAAGCGCCGCAATGAACTCAGGCGCATGTTTGAAAAAGTAATTCAAAAATTAGCCAAGGCTGGATACACCGCAGACATTGACGAAAGTTTTAGCAATGGGAGAAGGGTAGTGGCTGTTTTTTCGGAACACAAAAGACAAGTAAAAGGAATTTTACATGGAGAAAGTGATAGCAGAAAAACCGCTTTTATTGAACCGGAAGATACCATTGAACTTAACAATGAAGTATTTGCTTTAGAACATGAAGAAGCCAAAGAAGTGCAGCGGATACTTCGCGCGCTAACAGCTTCCATGTCTATGTATGCGCCACTATTAAATGCGTATTTACAAATTACTGGCGAGTTTGATTTTATAAAAGCAAAAGCAAAACTAGGCATTGATATGAATGCCAATTTGCCGGAACTACTAGATAAAGCGCATATAGAGCTTATAAATGCATATCATCCGCTACTTTATTTGTACAATAAAAACGCAGGCAAAAATACCATGCCTGTTAACATAAAATTAGATGCGCAGCAGCGTATTTTAATTATTAGCGGCCCTAATGCTGGGGGTAAAACGGTTACCATGAAAACCATAGGGCTCAATCAAATGATGATGCAGAGTGGGCTTTTGGTGCCAGTAAGCCCCGATTCGCAGATGGGTATTTTTAAACAGCTCTTTATTCATATTGGGGATACGCAAAATTTAGAGTTTGAATTAAGTACTTATTCGAGTCACTTAATGCACATGAAGCACTTTATTGAAGTGGCCAATGGTAAAACATTATTTTTTATAGATGAACTTGGAAGTGGAAGTGATCCTAATTTAGGTGGCGCTTTTGCAGAAGTTATTTTGGAAGAATTATCTCGAAAGCATGCACTTGGCGTTGTTACCACGCACTACCTTAATTTAAAAGTGATGGCGAATCATACGCAAGGCATTATTAATGGTGCCATGCAGTTTGATGAAGTGCATTTACTTCCGATGTACAAACTTATTATTGGTAAGCCAGGTAGCTCATATACGTTTGCCATTGCAGAACGAATTGGACTTCCTAAAGCACTTATTAATAGAGCGCGTAAACTAGTTGATGAAGATCATTTTAAATTAGACAAGCTTTTAAATAGAACGGAGCAAGACCTGCAACACCTTGACAAAGAAAAGTTGCAGTTGCATAAAATGCTACGAGAAAATGAAAAGCTTAAAAAAGAAATGGAACAGGTGCTTGATAAAGAAAAGCATCGCCAGCAAGTTGAGTTGTTAAAGCAGCAAAATCAGATTACCGAAGACCGAATTGTATATCTAAAAGATATGGAGCGAAAGCTCAAGCAAGTGGTATTGGATTATAAGAAGGCCGAAAATAAAAGCGAAGTGGTTAAAAACCTACAGCAACTGCTTTTTAAAGGCAAAGAGCAGGTTGTTGTAAATAAGTTGGCTAAAAAGGTAGATAAACAGTACAAAGAAACAACCGCTGTGGTTGTAGTAGGTAGCCTCGTTAAGCTTAAAAAGAATTATCAGGTAGGCACGGTACTTGAAATAAGGGGTAAAAGGGCCATTGTTCAAATAGGTCAACTTCCCATCAATGTAGACCTCGCAGACCTCTCTGTGGTCGAAAAACTCCCAGATTTGCCAAAATAACGCCCTGCAAGTCAATAAAATAGGGGGTTTCACATTTTTTTTACTTTTTTTTTGGTTGGTGGTTTTCAAACCGTACTTTTGCCGCGGAGAGATGGCAGAGCGGTCGAATGCGGCGGTCTTGAAAACCGTTGACTGTTACAGGTCCGGGGGTTCGAATCCCTCTCTCTCCGCATTAAAAATTAAATGCCCCTTTTAGGGGCATTTTTCATTGAAGGAGCTTGGGACGTTTACGTTCTAAAGCAACTGAAATGAAAAAATGGCTAGGGCTCGCCATAGCATTTAATTTTAATGCAGGCCCCCCTTTAGGGCTCAGCTTCGCTAATCCTCACTCATCCAATTCTATAGAACTAAATCTATTTCCCTTTTTTTGATTATTGATTCCTAAACACGACTTTTGAAAGGAATCTTTCATATGAAAATAATACTTAATATATTAATTATTCTTTTACTACCTGCTGCGGTGTTGGCGCAATACCAAATTAAGGTGTCGGCGGTTCGTCCGGTAGATAGTATTGTGTATATAAGAGGTGCGGTATTTGATGACAAAAACTTCATTCCAAAAGATACCATTCGTTTAAATGGTAAAAGCGCAACACTAAATGTTGCAAAACCCATTATTGGAGGCGTATACTTTTTTTACTTTCCTATATCTAAGCAAAAGGTTTATTTTATTTTAGAAAATAAAGACACGCTTAGCTTTCGTTTTGTTGGTTCTAACTATTTAGACTCCATGGTTACCAATACCAATAAGAACAAAACATTACAATACTATCAACTCCTAGAAAATAAGTTTTCTTTTGTAGATTCTTCATATGCTGCAGAACTTTCAAAAGGTAAAAAATTTAATTTAGCACAAAAGGCCGCTTTCTTCAAATCTAAAACTGATACATTAATTGCTTTTAGAAAAAGTGCGTTGGCCCGGTTACAACCTGCAGATGCTTTACATATTTATTTTGCTGGCTTAAATGTTTTAGACGCTTCTGTGCCAAGTAGGAGAGACTATGTGGCCCGGAGCCAATTTATAAAAAACTATAGTTTTTCAAGCCCTAAGTTTTTATTTACACCCATTGTGCGCAGTGTGCTAACTGAATATTTCTCTTATTATCCTTTGCAAGCAGATAGTATATCTAAAGGTGTTGATACCATTATGCAGCAGGTGGCTTGTTCTACTAAGATCTATCCTTATGTTTTTGATTATTTTACCAAGCTTCTAAAAAATAGAGAGATTCAAAATAATACAGAAGCCTATGCAGGGTTTATTGAAAAATATGTAAATAATAAGCCTTGTGCTTTATTAGACAAAAAGCTTACTCAAAGTTTAACACAAGAGGCCGCGTCCATTAGAAGTTTAAAATTACTAGATACCTGTGCCAATATAATGCTACCAGATACCACTGGAATCATGCAAGATTTGCATGTTTTTGCAAAACAGAACGATTATACGGTGCTTATATTTTATGATCCTACCTGTTCTCACTGTCAGGTAGAACTACCTAAAATGGATAGTGTAATTAATATATTGGAAACAAAATATCATTTATCGATAGGTAAATATGCGGTTTGTAATGATGGCGTTCCTAATGAAGCGCTTTGGAAGCAATTTATAATTGACTATAAACTTTCCAATAAATATAGTCACGTTAAAATGCAGTCGTATAGCATGGACTTAAGAAAAAAATACGATGCGTTTACAAACCCTTTATTTTATTTGATTA
>JBEGUD010000137.1:0-11649 GCA_041179065.1 Bacteroidota bacterium
ATCAACTTGCCTAACACCAGATCTTTCTTGTTGCCAAAATATTTTGATTAAGGGAACAATCCATGAAACAAGTGCAACGCCTAGCAAATAAAAGCGGTTGTACTGATGAAATTTTTTATTACGCAGTACCAGTAAATAATACACCATCAAAACAGCACTACATACAAGTACTTGTAAAAGATAATAGAGTGTAGGATACATGACTTACTTTTTTGATTGTTTTAATTGATCCAATAAAAGCTCCAATTCACTAACACTAATTTCCTTTTGTTGTAACATACAAGAAACGGCTTCACTAAAAGAACCTTCAAAATAAGCGTCCACCAGTGATTTTATAGAGCTAGTAGAATAGGCTTCTTTACTCACCAAAGGAAAATAACGGTGCACCCTACCCATGGCTTCTACACCTATATAACCTTTATCAACGAGTATTTTTACAAGCGTTGCTACTGTGTTGGTATGTGGGCGAGGCAATGGATACGACTCCACAATTTCTTTTAAATAGGCACTGGACAATTTCCATACCTGCTGCATCACTTGCTCTTCTGCTTTTGTTAATGGTTTCATGCGACGTTTACATTTGAAACACAATGCTAAAACTATTTTTTTAGTTTAACAACTAAATTTTTAGTTTTTTAACTATTTTTTTAGTTTTATTAACATTTTGGGCCATCTAACGTAAATTGCAAGAAGCCTATGAAGTACTATATTATAGCAGGAGAAGCCAGTGGAGACCTACACGGCAGCAACCTCATAAAGGAAATCAAGCGTTTAGATCCTGCGGCCAGCATTAGAGCATGGGGTGGAGACCTCATGAAGGACGCAGGTGCCTCTCTTGTAAAGCATTATAGAGACCTTGCCTTTATGGGATTTTTGGAAGTGATCAAAAACCTCCCCACCATTTTACAAAACATAAAATTTTGCAAGCAAGACATAGAAGCTTGGCAACCCGATGTACTCGTATTAATAGACTACCCAGGTTTTAATTTACGCATTGCCGATTGGGCAAAAAAACATGGATGCAAAGTGGTCTATTATATTGCGCCACAAGTTTGGGCATGGAAAGAAAACAGGGTTAAAAAAATGAAACTGTGCATCGATAAAATGTTTTGCATACTTCCTTTTGAAAAAGAATATTTTAAAAATAAATGGAATTGGGATGTTGCCTATGTAGGCCATCCACTACTACCTGTTATTACATCCTTTAAAAGTACAAATCCTCTTATTACAGAAAATAAGAAAGTAATTGCATTACTACCAGGTAGCAGAAAACAAGAGATTGTTAAGATGCTCCCTATTATGCTAAGTGTAACGCCGCATTTTCCAGCGTATACATTTATGGTAGCCCAAGCCCCAGGGCAAGACGCCCCTTTTTACAACCGTTTTTTAATGGGCTATGCCAATGTAACACTTATTAAAAATAGCACCTACGATTTACTTAGTATTGCAGATGCAGCTCTAGTTACAAGTGGTACCGCCACCCTTGAAACAGCCTTATTTAAAGTGCCTGAAGTCGTGTGCTACAAAACCAGTAAGTTCTCTTACCAAATAGCAAAGTGGCTGGTGAAAATCAAATTCATATCGCTAGTGAATTTGATTATGGACAAAGAAATTGTTCGGGAAATTATTCAAGAAAACCTAACAGAACAGCAATTAACTGCTGCTCTGCGTAATATCACGGAAAATGAAGCCAAAAGAAAAGAAGTGATGGATAATTACCAATTCTTACATACGCTTCTTGCTGCAGGCGGCGGAGAGGCTTCTGCAAAAGTTGCCCAAGAAATTGTGGCATTTGCAGGACCTAAATTATTTATTCAGGAGGGGTAATATAAATGCTTTAAATAAGATAATTAGAACCGCTATCAAAAACATAAAAAGCGAAATACGGTTCATCCCATGCATATATTTCATCCACTGAGTGCGCGGCTCGTTCGGGTCTCTTTTAGAAATAAAGAGATACTCTTTTAATTGTTTGAAAATACCCATATCATTTATTTAATACAAAGATACAGCACATCTTGAAAATAAACCCTTTGCTCTTTTAATTGTTATACTGCTTAGACTTTACATTATGAAACGAATTTTACTTCTTGTTACCTGCTTAACACTAACCTATAATTGGGCAAATGCGCAAATAAATCCTGCCAAAATTGATATTATTAGAGACAGCTTTGGTGTGCCGCATATTTTTGGCAAAACTGATCCAGACGTTGCTTACGGGCTTGCCTGGGCGCACGCCGAAGATGATTTTGGCACGATCCAACAATCATTAATGGCGGGCAAATCTATGCTAGCGCAGTACCAAGGTAAAAAGGGTGCATCCATAGATTATATCATTCACTTATTACGTATCCCAGAACTTGTACAAGCAAAATACGAATCTGACCTTAGCCCTGCTTTTAAAAAACTACTAGAAGGCTATGCAGCCGGGCTCAACGCATATGCTACTGCACATCCAAAAGAAGTACTACTTAAAAAAATATTTCCAGTTACGCCAAAAGATATGGTTCAATATTCGGTATTACAACTTTGTGTGCTTTCTGGCGCAGATAAAGCACTCAGTTCCATTTTTGGTGGCACGGTTCCATTATTAGAAAATTATAAAACGGCAGGCAGTAACGCATTTGCATTTAATAGTGCAAAAACCACCGACGGTCAAGTATACCTAGACATCAATGCACACCAACCCCTCGAAGGGCCCGTTGCATTTTATGAAGCACATTTAAATAGCGAAGACGGCTGGAATATTATTGGCGCTAATTTTCCGGGTGCCCCCTGCATTTTACATGGTTGCAACGAATATTTGGGTTGGGCACATACTGTAAATGCACCAGACAAACTAGACGTGTACCAATTAGAAATGAATCCTGCTAACAAATTACAATACAAATTTGATGGCAAATGGGAAACACTTGAAGCAAAAACAGCACCCCTTAAAGTAAAAATTGCTGGCGTTATTGTACCACTTGGCAAAAAAGCATATTGGAGTAAATACGGCCCTACTATTATTACACCAAGAGGTGTTTTTTCTATTCGCATGCCTGCTCAAATGGATATTAGAGGACTGGAGCAGTGGTACACTTTTAACAAGGCAAAAAACTTTACGGAATTTAAAAAAGCACTTGACATGCTAGCCATTCCGGGTTACAACATTGTGTACGCCGATCGTTACGATACTATTTTTTATATTAGTAACGGACGCATTCCGGTAAGAGACAAAAGTTATAACTGGAAAGCAACATTACCTGGCAACACGAGCAAAACACTTTGGACAGAGCTACATCCCCTATCTAATTTACCTCAGGTACTGCAACCAAAAGCCGGATACGTTTACAATACCAACCACTCCCCTTTTCACAGCACAGAAGGTACAGACAATCCATTGGTAAAAGATATTACCATGGGATACGAAACCCTAGAAAACAACAGGAGTATGCGTTTTGCGGAACTTATGCAACCACTCAACAAAGTAAGTTACGAAGATTTTAAACGCATCAAATTTGATAGACAATTTCCTTCTTCATTTTATTTCCCTAGTAAAATAGACAGCGTGTTTTTATTAAACAGCACCGAATTCCCAGACATTGCAGACATCATTATCCAACTAAATAACTGGAACAGAAATTCAGATGCAGAAAGTATTGGCGCAGGCACTTTCTTTTTTGTGCAGGCCGCTGCTAATAAAAACAAAGCACTTTATTTACAAAATAAGTCTATTAGTAAAACACTAGCCGCTCAACTTTTAAGAGAAGCCAAACAAACCATGCTCAAAGATTTTGGCAAAACAAATATTGCACTGGGTGAAGTACAAAAATTAGTGCGTGGCACAAAAGAAATTCCACTACCTGGCTTACCGGATGTACTTGCCCCTATGTACTCCGTTCCTTACAAAGACGGTAAATGGAAAGGCAATCAAGGAGACGCTTACATAGAACTGGTAAGGTTTACAAAGGATGGCCCACAAATTGAATCACTCAATGTATATGGCGCTTCTGCCAAAAAAGATTCTCCACATTACACCGATCAAATGGAAATGTTTACGCGTCAACAAACAAAAAAGATGACACTAAACAAAGCAGAAGTGTACAAAAATGCCAAAAGCATTTACCATCCGCAGTAAAGACCTACTGCAAAAAGGCTGCTAGATGTGATGTGATTTGTTTGGTTTCAATAATAAAACCATCATGCCCATAATTAGAATCGATTTCTACTAACGCTGCACCCGGTAAATGAGCTGCCATAAAACGCTGCTCTTCTAGTGGACATAAAATGTCACTTTTAATGCCAATAATGAGTGTAGGCATTGTAATGCCATTTAATGTTTGCATCAAATCCATGCCTCTTCCTCTAGATAGATTATGGCTATCCATAGATTTAGTGAGCAACCAATAAGAATAAGCATTAAATCTTTGAACAAGCTTATCACCTTGGTAAGTGATATACGACGACGCTTTATAACCATCTATTTTTTCTGAATCAGGATCTGTTTGTACCTCCTTAAAAATTTGATAATTACGATAGGTTAACATGCCTATCGCGCGCGCCGCTTTTAACCCGGCACTACCAGCATTTGCATCCAAAGTTTTCCATGTTGCATCTGCTTCAATTGCTAAACGCTGTGCGGTATGAATAGCAACACCCCAAGCGCTCTCTGAAGGTGATGTTGCAATTAAAAATAATTTTTTAATAACAGCAGGTTCAAGTAGCGCCCATTCAAGTACTTGATATCCCCCCATACTTCCACCCATTAAAAGTGCAATAGACTTAACACCGAGAGCTTCTCTTAAAATAACATGCGCCTTTACCATATCCCTAATGGTTACAGCAGGAAAGCTTGAAAAGTATGGAACACCTGTATTTGGATTTTCAGTTAACGGCCCTGTCGAACCATAACAAGAGCCAATAATATTTGCACACACAATAAAATAATCCTGCTCATTAATAAGCGCATCATTTCCTATTAAACCCTTCCACCAATCCCGCGCATCCGCATTTGCCGTTAATGCATGACATACCCATACTACATTGGTGCCAGCTGCATTAAGCGTTCCATAGGTATGGTAGGCAATGGTTAAGCTTGGCAACACCTCGCCACATTCTAAAACGAACGGCTGTTTGTATTTTAGGTATTGGATTTGAGACTGCATGTCACACAAAATAACTACAAGTTCATCACTAGACATAAAATATTTTAGAAAGCGAGTGGTGGTAGCTAGTATACGAAGCTTACCTTTGTTGCAAAGCACACTATCCCAATATGTCAAAGCCGCAAACAGACGCCATAAGAATTAGAACTACGCAAACAAATGAAATGGAACATAGCAGTCCACTTTTTTTGACGAGCAGCTTTTGTTTTGATGACGCCGAAAGTATGCGCGCTGCATTTGCAGATGAAACCGATGACAATATTTATAGCAGGTTTAGCAATCCAAATGTGCAGGAGTTTACAGATAAAATTTGCGCACTAGAAGGCGCTGAGGCAGGTTATGCAACGGCTTCTGGTATGAGTGCAGTATTTGGTTCTTTTATGGCGCTATTAAAAAAAGGAGACCATTTACTTTCATGTAATTCTATTTTTGGAAGTACGCATACAGTGATTGCAAAATACCTTCCTAATTATGGTATCGACACATCTTATGTTTTAGCTACCGCTACAGAAGCGGAGTGGGAAGCAGCTATTACGCCAAATACAAAAATGATTTATCTAGAAACACCAACCAACCCAGGTCTAGATATTTTAGATATAGAAATGATTGGCAGCGTTGCAAAAAAACACAACATCATTTTAAATGTAGACAACTGTTTTGCAACCCCTGTAAACCAGCGTCCCATAGACTTTGGCGCCGATTTAGTGGTGCACTCAGCTACAAAATGGATAGATGGACAAGGTAGAGTTTTAGGTGGTATCGTAGTGGGTAAAAAAGAACTGATTAAAGATATTTATTTGTTTTGCAGAAGCACCGGACCTGCACTATCTCCATTTAATGCTTGGCTATTAAGCAAAAGCATTGAAACATTAGATGTTCGTATGGAAAGACATGCATCCAATGCTTTATTCATTGCTGAAGCACTCGAAAATCATGCAGCCATTGCAACATTACGATATCCATTTTTAGCTAGCCATCCACAACATCAAGTTGCTAAAAAACAAATGACTAATGGTGGTGGCATCGTTTGTTTTGAATTAAAGGGCGGACTAGAAGCTGGTAAAACATTTTTAAACAACTTAAAAATGTTATCGCTTACCGCTAACCTTGGCGACACTAGAAGCATTGCTTCTCACCCCGCAAGCACTACTCACGCAAAATTATCGGAAGCAGAAAGACTTGCTGTAAACATTACACCCGGACTCATCCGTATTAGTGTAGGACTGGAACACAGAGACGATATACTAGCGGATATTACCGGAGCGCTTGCTGCTATTTAGCCGCATACCGTATTCCCCCTAAAACATGTTTGAGATATACCGGGTCTGCAAAAGATTCGTTGGTATGCCCAAGTTCTGTATAAAAAGCTTTTCCCCCATCAAATTTGTGGTACCAGGCCATTGGATGTGAAGCGCCCATTTCACCACCTTCATAGGTTTTTTCGTCAATGTTAATTAGGATATGTAATCCTGGTTGCATGTCTTTAAAATTATACCACTCATCAAAACGTTTCCACTGCGCAGGCAAATGCTTGGTTGATGCATGCTTGCCATCTAATACATTTAATACTGCCTCTTGTTGTTTGGGATGACTTTTAAAATAACCCCCAACTAATTGATTATACCAAGGCCAACCATACTCTGTATCGGTAGCGGCGTGTATTCCTACAAAGCCTCCGCCATTATTAATATATTTTTTAAATGCCACTTGCTCCTGATCGTTAAATACATCACCCGTCGTGCTCATGAATACAATAGCATGATACGTATCTAAATCTGGTTGTAAAAAAGTAGCCGACTCTGAAGTCGTATCTACTTGCATATTATTAGCCTTACCTAGTTTTTGAAGGGCCGCAACAGCCACTGGAATTGAACTATGATAAAAGCCTTTTGTTTCAAAAAACACCAATATTTTAAGTGGCTTTGGGGCATTTACAGCCGCTGAAACACCACCAAAAATACCGAGTGCAATGAATAAGAAAGCAATGCGTAAAAGGTTTGATTTATTTTTCATAAATAACGTTTGAAAATTACTTAAATTGAACCCTAATGTAAGAAAAACGATTAACAATTTGCCTATGAAAATGAAAACAGGAATCATGCTAGCCGCCATGATGTTTTTACAATATTACATTTGGGGTGCCTGGTATGTAACAATGGGGCCATACATGGACAATTTATTTAAAGGAGAAGGTCAAAATGTAGTAGACCTTGCTAAAGGGGCTACATATGGCGCGGGCGCTATTGCTACTATGCTCTCTCCATTTTTTGTTGGCATGATAGCAGACCGTTTTTTTGCGGCCCAAAAAATTATGGGTATCCTACACCTTATTGGTGCTGCCCTATTATTCTATGCTACTAAAATGACAGCTACCACAAGTTTTTACTGGGTAATACTTGCCTATTCATTACTATACATGCCAACCATTGCATTAAGCAATAGTGTTGCATTTGCTCAAATGAGTGACCCTGGCAAACAGTTTCCATGGATTCGTGTTTTTGGAACACTCGGTTGGATTGTAGCTGGACTTGTAATTTCTAAACTAGCCATTGGAGAAGGAGCAACCACTTTTATCATTGCTGCTGGCGCGTCTGCACTATTAGGCGTATGGAGTTTTATGCTTCCTAACACACCACCAAAATCTACTTCAGAAAAACCTTCTGTTGGAGCCATCTTTGGTGCCGATGCATTTGTACTTTTAAAGGAAAGATCTTTTTTACTGTTTTTTATAGCCGCCATTTTAATTTGTATTCCGCTTTCTTTTTACTACGGATTTGCGGGTTCATTTTTAGGTGAATTTTGGGGTGCCAATACGGCTGCTAAAATGACGCTCGGACAAATGTCAGAAGCTTTATTTATTATCACCATTCCTTTTTTATTTTACAGGCTTGGTGTTAAAAAAATGCTGGTACTAGGTATGGCTGCGTGGGCAATTCGTTACATCTGTTTCGCCTACGGCAGCATGGATGCGGAGTGGCTACTTTACGCTGGTGTAATTTTACATGGCATCTGTTATGATTTCTTTTTTGTAACTGGCTATATGTACACAGAAAAAATGGCGGGTGAAAAAATTAAAAATGCAGCCCAAAGCTTATTTACTTTTGCCACCTACGGTGTGGGCATGTTTATTGGCACTAATTATAGTGGCTATGTAGCAAATGCCTACAACCAAAGCACTACTATAAATGGCGTTACTACACAACAGCATATTTGGGAAACCATTTGGCTCTACCCTGCCATTATTGCTAGTATTGTACTACTATTATTTGTTTTATTTTTTAAAGAAAAAAAGCAGCTCGCTGCACAGTAAAAAATTATGAAGAAGATTGCCATGTTAGGTTCCGGCTTTATTGGCCGATTTTATGCAGAAGCACTGCAAGGTTATAGAAGTAGAGACAAAGTAGTTTCGATATACTCACGTAGAGAAGAGTCTGCTAAAAAGTTTGCAGAAGATTACGCTTGCGAACACTGGACCACAGAAATGGAAGAAGCCATTGCAAATCCAAATGTAGATATTGTATGTATTGCATTACCCAATAATTTACATGAAGCTGCCGTAATGCTTTGTTGTAAACACAAAAAAGCGGTGATGACTACAAAGCCATTAGGTCGTAATGCCGAAGAAGCTAAACGTATGTTAATTGCGGTGGAAGAAGCAGGCATATTTAATGGCTACCTAGAAGACCTTGTATATACCCCTAAATTTATTAAAGCCACACAGTCTGTTAAAGAAGGGGCACTTGGCCGAATATTATGGGCTAAATCTAGAGAAACACATCCTGGCCCACACAGCGAATGGTTTTGGGATATAGAACAAGCAGGTGGTGGTTGTATTTTAGACTTGGGTTGCCACTGTATCGAAATTGCACGTGGTTATATTGGCAAAGACATTAAGCCCATAGAAGTGATGTGCTGGGCAGACACACAAGTAAAACCGATTGATGCAGAAGATCATGCCATTGGTCTTGTAAAATATGAAAACGGCGCCATTGGTCAATTTGAAGTGAGCTGGACTTTTAGAGGTGGCCTTGATTTAAGAGATGAAGTAATGGGCACAGAAGGTACGATTTGGATTAATAGTTTTTTACGTACTGGCTTTGATATGTTTACCACTGGAAAAGGTGGCGACTATATAGCAGAAAAAGCAGAAAGCAATAGTGGGTGGCTTTTCCCAGTAGGTGACGAGCTAAATGAACTTGGCTACAACCACATGTTCATGGATATGTTTAATGCCATGGAAAAAGGCGTTGATCCTAAAGAAACATTTTATGATGGCTATGTTGTAAACGCTATCATTGACGCGGCTTACAAGTCTGCTAAAACAAAATTATGGGAGCCCGTACAACTCGATATATGGAGAGGGCAAACAGGTCTTACCAAAGAAAGTCATTTGGTAGAATATGATGCGGATCATTATTTAATTAAAGAAGAGATGACGCATTATGGTGCTAAAAAATTAATTCTTAAGCATAAGACCACCGGCAAAATATCGGATCAGATTATTGAATAAGTTTTAAAATAAAAATCTAACAATAAGGGAGACGCTAAATGTCTCCCTTTTTTAATGCCTCTACTGCAAAGTTTGCAGCCCGCGCTGTTAATGCCATATACGTAAGTGATGGATTTTGATTGGCACTTGAGGTCATGCATGCACCATCCGTTACAAAAACATTTTTTGCATCCCACACCTGATTGTTACCATTTAATACAGAGGTTTTAGGATCTCTACCCATTCTGGCCGTACCCATTTCATGAATGCCATGTCCAATGGCATGTCCATTATCGTAACTAGAAATATTTTTAGCGCCACCTGCTTCTAACATCGCTTTTAATTCTGATACAATGTCTTTACGCATGTCAAGTTCATTTTGTTTGAGCTCGCAATCCATAGAAAGCACCGGCAAACCCCATTTATCTTTCTTATTCGGGTCCAACGAAATTTTATTTTCGTGGTACGGTAATATTTCACCAAACCCTGTTGCACCAATGGTCCAAGAACCAGGCTCTGTAAGGGCTTCCTTAAATGCAGCACCAATAGAAAGTTCTGCTACTTCTCTACTCCAGCCCTCTCTACCTGCGCCACCTTGGTAACCAAACCCACGCAAATAATTTCTTTTATCGTTACCCATGTTTACAAATCTTGGAATGTAAAAACCATTGGGTCTTCTGCCATACACATACTTATCTTCATAACCTTCGATGGTACCTGATGCACCTAAATTATAATGATGATCCATTACATTGTGTCCAAGCTCTCCACTACTACTTCCCAAACCACCTGGCCAAATATCTGTAGCGGTATTAAATAACACCCACGCTGAGTTTAAGGCAGACGCATTTAAGAAAACGATTTTAGCATTAAACGTATAGGTTTTATTGGTTTCCGAATCGAGTACTTCTACCCCGTCGGCTTTTTTAGTATTCTTGTTGTATAAAAGTTTAGTAACAATTGAAAAAGGTCTTACCGTTAAGTTGCCCGTTTTTAAGGCAGCTGGCATGGTAGAAGATTGCGTACTAAAATAACCGCCAAAAGGGCAACCTTCCCAACATCTGTTTCTAAATTGACAATTGGTTCGACCTTCAATGGCTTTTGTTAAATTGGCAACCCTTCCAATAATCAAATGTCGATCTCCTTTAAATTTTTCTTTGATTCTGGCAGCCACATCTTTTTCTACACAGTTTAAATCCATAGGTGGCAAAAACTGTCCATCGGGTAAATGCGGTAAGCCTTCGAGTGAGCCACTAATGCCCGCAAATTTTTCTACATGATCATACCAGGGCGCAATGTCTTTGTAACGAATGGGCCAGTCTACTCCAACGCCTTCTTTTCCATTGGCTTCAAAATCCAAATCACTTAAACGGTAGCTTTGTCTTCCCCATAATAAGGAACGACCTCCCATTCTATAACTTCTCCACCAAGTAAATGGTTTTACCTCGGTGTACGGACAATCTTCTTCATTGGTCCAAGCGTCCATAACGCGTTCACTAGCAGCCCATCCTCTATGTATTACAGGATATTTTTCTTGTTGTTCTTTGGTGGTACGGCCCCTATGCGGCGTATCCCATGGATCATCATTAATGCCTTTATAATCTTTAATATGCTCATGATCTTTACCACGTTCTAATAGTAAAACTTTGAGTCCTTTTTCGGTGAGCTCTTTAGCAGCCCAACCGCCACTAATGCCAGATCCAATGACAATGGCGTCGTAGGTATTACCAGCCGCGGCTTTGGTGTTGAGGTAAGCAGTATCTGACATCGTGTTTGTATTTTTAAAATTAAAGTGTACCGTTTTTTAGTTGCTCCACTGCATAATTTGCAGCGCGCGCTGTAAGTGCCATAAATGTTAAGGACGGATTTTGCGTACTGGTAGAAGTCATGGCGGCGCCATCTGTTACAAAAACATTTTGACACAAATGCATTTGATTCCACTCATTTAACATAGATGTTTTTGGATCTCTACCCATACGCACACCACCCATTTCATGAATATCTAATCCGGGC
>JBEGUD010000138.1:0-5137 GCA_041179065.1 Bacteroidota bacterium
AGTAAATTTGTCTTCGTTGGGGCGAAGCGAACAAAGTTCATTTGAAATTTTTTCTGGTAACATGGGATTTACACGGTCTGGCAAATACACAGAAGTTGCGCGCTTGTATGCTTCGGCGTCCAAATCGGTATCTGGTAACACGTAATAACTTACATCTGCAATGTGTACCCCTATTTCGTATAGACCACTTGGTAATTTTCGGATAGAAAGTGCGTCATCAAAATCTTTTGCATCGACAGGGTCAATGGTAAATGTTTTGATATCACGGCAATCTCTACGTTTTGCGATTTCGGCTTCATCTAAAACAACAGGCAGCTCCGCAGCTGCTTCTAACACGTCTTGCGGAAAAAATAATGGGAAGCCGGCCTGCGCCAAGAGCTCCTTCATAGCTGCATCATTTTCGTCTTCTGGCGACATGATTGCGGTGACTTCTCCAACTGGTTTTTTATCGTCTTTATCCCATTTTACAAGCTTTGCAGATACCCTATCTTTATTTTTTGCGCCATTTAAATACTGGAGCGGAATAAAAATATCGGGCATGGGCTTATCGGTGTCTGGCACAAAAAATGCAAACTTATCAGAGAGCTGAATATGTCCAATAAATTCGGTTTGACGGCGCTCTACCACCTCTACTACCTTACCTTCTTTTTTGCCGGTTCTGCCATTTTCACGGGTAATTTTAACACGTACAATGTCACCATGTAGGGCATTGCTCATATCGGAAGGGCGCACCATAATATCAATGGCATTGTTGTCTACAATAACGTAGCCCATGCCAGAACGAGTGATATCTATTTTACCTTTTAAAGTAGCTACCACAATGGTCTTTGCTGTTTTCTTTTGTTTTGACTTTTTTGCTTTACTCATGTTGCATATTGGTGTTAAACCCATTGATAAATGAAAGGATCAAAGCGTCAAATTGAGGGCCTTCGTCAAATAAAAAAGAGTGTTTAATGGGGAGTACATAAAAAGGCAGTGACTTTAATTCTTCCTGGAATTTTGTAAGTCGTACGGCGTCTTTTTCTGTGGTGATAATCATTTTATGGGTAGCAGCTATATTGTTAAACTGACCCACTACATCTTGCAAATCATCGATCGAAAAAATATGGTGATCGGCGTAATCTTGTTGGTAATAAGTACGTGCCTGCTCGTGTAAATAATTTTTAAGTGGCTTTGGATTGGCAATACCACACATCAGTAATACTTCATCCTGATTGGTGATCGGGCGCTTATTCGTAACATCCAAAATGTGATAGGGTGTTTCATATTCGATGCATGTAAAAAACACTTTTTGATACGACTTTGGACGTAAGGCTTTGGTTATTTTTTGACGCTGCTCTTCGGTTAATTTTGGCGGGCATTTAGTAACTATAATAACCTGTGCCCTTTTTGATGAACCTCTTTCATCCCTTAAATCGCCAGTGGGTAAGAAAAAATCATGGTTATAGGTATTGCCAAATTCGGTGAGTAAAATATTAAAACCAGCCTGCACCGATCGGTGTTGAAAAGCATCATCTAATATAATAGCTTGTAAATCTTTGATGTCATGTAACAGTTGAGGAATTGCAACCAACCTTTCTTCGCCAACTGCAACAGGCACACTCGGAAATTTTTGGTGAAAGAGCATGGGCTCATCTCCTATTTCAAGGGCTGTTGTACTAGCACCTGCTAAAACATATCCTTTTGTTTTTCTTTTATAGCCCCTACTAACCGTGGCTACTTTATAACGGGTATGGAGTAGTGCTAATAAATACTCAACCATGGGTGATTTACCCGTGCCACCCACTGCCAAATTACCAACACAAATGAGCGGAAAATTAAACCTAGCCGAACTTAGATACTGCTTATCAAACAGCCAGTTGCGTATTTTAATAAAAGCCCCATACAGTATAGCAAGCGGCAATAATAAAACACGAAAGGAAGTAAGAAAAATGGTATTAAAATTCATAGATGCGACTCGGCGTAATGAGGTAGTGCAAAGGTACGTCAAATTGGTCTGTATCTGCTATTTGCTGGATGGGGTCGAAATACGAAAAACCCATACTAATGACCCCCTGGTTGCAAGAAGCTAAAAAGCGGTCGTAATATCCCTTGCCATACCCAACTCTATAACCTTCTGTGTCAGCTACTAATAATGGTACAAATACCAAATCAATGGTTTCCGGATCTATCGGGTTTGGAGCATCAGGCTCCAGTACACCAAACTTCCCTGGCTTATAAACCGTATTTTCATCAATTTGATGCGCCGTAAACGAATGTGCATCTGGATCCATCACCGGATATGCGATCGAAAGACCAGGAACCATATGACGTAGGTATCCCGAAAACAAGTGCGTATTGGGCTCGGCTTGATGTGGCATGGGCCAGTAAGTGAGTAGCGACCGCACCCCAGAAAAATCAAATTTCTGAAACTGTATGAGCATTAAATCATCATACTGCAAACGCGTTTTAGGGGGTATATCTTGGCGTTTGTTTTTGTATAATTCTCTTAATGCTTGCTTGTTCATAGGATACTATGTGGCAACAAAAAATGAAAAAATAGTAGTTCCATAATTGCGCTGAAAGGAATAGCCTTCAAAATTTTTATAATCGTTACGCGGTGTATGCTCTAACACAAAAAAACCACCGGGTTTGATTAATTTTTTAGCCACAATGATTTTAGGTAGTTCATCGATGGTGCCAAGTGCATATGGTGGGCCAGCAAAAATAAAATCATATGCGCTTGTACAACTATTTAAATAAGCAAACACATCAAGTTTTAAAACTTGTGCGCCTTCGATATTTAACATCGCAATATTTTTTTGAATAAACCCCTGCATAATGGGATCTTTTTCAATAATCGTAAGTTTACTAGCACCCCTAGAGGCAAGTTCGTAACTGATACAACCTGTGCCACCAAACAAATCAAGTATTTCAATGTCATCAAAAGACATTCTGCTTTGCAAAATATTAAAGAGTCCTTCTTTTGCGATATCGGTGGTTGGCCTGGTGTGCGGCATATTGGCGGGTGGACTGATGCGGCGACCACCATATTTTCCTGAAATTATCCTCATGCTAATGGCTTCAAAAATGCAGTAAAATAATGTGAAGTTTGCGCTTCAAACATAGCAGGCAACACTTTTTCTTGTCGAGGCTTTTTATATTCTACCAGCGGATAAATTTGTTCGATACATACTGCTGCCGCAGAACTAGCATCAATAAAACCCATCATATTTACCTTAATGGTTGACGCCTCAATTTGATGCGCTGTATTAATATGTAAAAGATGGTAACAGATATCTTCTGTACTGGTAAATGAAAAACTTTGAACAAATTGTAACGTGCTTGACACAAACAAACTGGCTATAAAATGATTTTTATAAAATTGGAGTTTGAGCATGGGTTTATCTGAAACCGCTTCGGCGTAAAGTCCAGTAATATTTGGCGTATACGCATGTGCTAATTGATGCAACGGATACCTGGTATTTAAAACATCTAATAATGATGTTGGTATTCGGTAACAATTGATAAGCGACGGTGTATTTTTAATTTTTTCGTGCTTAAGGGTTACTTCTACAGCTGGCCCAAATAATAGTTGTAAATAATCGGTGGCTGCTTCGGTATTAAATTTTTCGAGTGGAACAATAACAGCAGCTGCACTATTTATAAATACCTGCACCGCACTCACCGGCTTTTGTAATAATTCAGAAATTGCTGCAGCTTCAGAAAATAGTTGCTCCCAATTGTTATCCTGTGAACTAGCCCCTGTCTCCCATTCAAAAAATTCGAAAGCTTGAATCGCCTGGTTACCCATATTAATAAGTGAGCAGGCTATATGATCATTTGCAATATCAAATTGTAATAATTCGGCAGTTGATGTTAAGGGAACCGAGCCTTCCCCATAAAAAGAATATGTTTTTTGAATAGCCATTGTGTTAACTGCTTATTTATGTGCAATAATATAAAAAAAGAAGGTGATTTGAACAGCCTATTATATACTAGATTTGCAAACCATCTATGTCTAGCAGCCCAAACACGTCTAATTTACAGGTAAACAGCTCCCACAAGCAAATATTATCCATTGCTTTACCCATTAGTGCTTCCATATTGGTGCCTCAAATTAACTTTATAACCAATAACATCTTTTTGGGTGGACTGGGTCAAGAAGCCTTAGGACTTGCTGGCATCACAGGGGTATTTTACCTGATATTTGCTGTTATAGGTCATGGCCTAAACAATGGTTTGCAATCCCTTATTTCACGTAGAGCTGGCGAAAATAATATTTCTGAAATTGGCAATCTATTTTCACAAGGCATCCGAATTGCAATTGTTTTTTCGGTATTTGGCATTTTATTGACCTGGCTTGTGGTACCCGCCTTGTTTAAATTTGCACTCCATGACCCACTCCTTGTAGATAAAGCCGTTCGCTTTTTAAACATCCGAATTGTAGGTCTTCCCCTCCTATTTGTGTATCAAATGCGCAATGCATTACTTGTGGGTACCAATCAAACAAAATATCTGATTATTGGTACCGCCACCGAAGCAGTTACCAATATCTTTTTTGATTACGGATTTATTTACGGCAAATTTGGTTTACCCAACCTAGGCTTTAATGGCGCTGCATATGCTTCCATTATTTCTGAATTTGCAGGCCTCGCCGTTTTATTTGTACTCATTCATGTGAAAGGAATTAGTAAACAGTTTCAACTTTTTAAATACTGGGCATTTGATTGGAGTAATATCAAATTGATAATGACCATTTCAAGTCCTATCGTTTTACAATATGCCATTAGCATTATTAGTTGGGAGTTCTTTTATATTTTAATTGAACACCATGGTGCAAGAGACCTTGCCGTGTCAAATACCATGCGTAATATTTTTGGATTTTTTGGTTGCTTTACCTGGGCTTTTGGCGCAACAGCAAATAGTATGGTAAGCAATTTGATGGGACAAAATTTAAATGATCAGGTACCTGTAGTTATTAACCGCATTATGATGTGGAGTGCAGGTATGGCTGTATTTGTTTGTATTGTGCTAAATATTTTTCCAACCCAAGTACTTTCTATTTACGGACAAGGGCCTGCATTTATTGAAGCTGGCATTCCGGTACTTCGCATTGTTTCTATGGCACTGGTACTTATGTCAGTATCGGTGGTAT
>JBEGUD010000139.1:0-8777 GCA_041179065.1 Bacteroidota bacterium
CTTTTAGTATTTTACCATACTTATTGATAGGTTACCGCTCCTCATTTTTTTGAGGCCCTCTGTTTAGGGGCTGCCCAATCTGTGCTATCTTTACAGCTATAATGCTACTATTATGGCAGGAATGACTTCTTTAGACTCTTTAACACTTGCTTGGCGTACGGTACGCGCCAACAAATTGCGTACAAGTATTACCGTAGCCATTATTGCATTTGGTATCATGGCACTCATTGGAATTATTACAGCGATTGAAGCCATGAACCAGAGCTTAAAAGAAAGCTTTTCTTCGATGGGTACCAATGCCTTTAATATTAGGTATAAAAATTCACGCGTGAGAATGGGTGGAAATAATTCCGATGTTGCAAAATCAGTGCGTGGACAAAAAGAAAAGAAATCAAATTTAGATAAACCCATTCGCAAAGAGGACGCAGAGTTTTTTAAAAAAACCTATAGCTTTCCTGGTGCTTTTGTAAGTATTTATAGAAGAGGTCCGGGTGGTCAAGAAATTCATTACCAAGATAAAAAAACCAATCCGCAAATTACCCTCATGGGTGGCGACGAAAATTATTTAGCGGTAAGTGGTTACACATTAATTCAGGGTCGAAATTTAAATGAGCAGGATTTACAAAGTGGACGTAACGTTTGTATTTTAGGTAATGCGGTGGCGGTTACTTTGTTTGGTGATAAGCCTGAAAAATGTATCGATAAAGTTGTTCGGGTGAGTGGTGCACCATACCGTGTGGTTGGACTTTTAAAAGCAAAGGGGTCTAGTGCCATGATGCGTCAGGATGATGTGATTATTACAACCTATAATAATATTAGAAAGTATGGCAATGCTAGTAACTCTTATTTGATGGGTGTTATGGTGGCCAATGTAAAAGAAATTGATCCAGCGGCAGGTCAGGCTACGGCATATTTTAGATCTATCAGAAAATTAATGCCTACCGAAACGGATAATTTTGTGATTGAAAAAAGTGACAAATTTGCCGAACTGTTTATTGGCTTTTTAGGGAGTATCACGGGCTCTGCGGGCGCTATTGGGCTTATTACACTGATAGGTGCGGCCATTGGACTTATGAATATTATGCTCGTGGCTGTTAACGAAAGAACCAAAGAAGTAGGACTTATTAAAGCCATTGGCGGAAAAAGTAAAAATGTGCGTCAGCAATTTTTATTTGAGAGTGTTATTATTAGTTTACTAGGCGCCTTTTTTGGAATCTTATTAGGCGTTGGTGTTGGAAATATTTTCGCCATCTTTTTAAATACTGGATTTATTATTCCATGGGGATGGGTTATAACAGGTATTGTTATTTGTACCGCAGTAGGCCTTGGTGCTGGCATCTATCCAGCCATGAAAGCTGCTAAACTCAATCCAATTAACGCACTTCGTTACGAGTAGGCTTGTAGTTTTTTAATTGCGCATTGATATAGTACACTAAATCTTCTTTGGTTAGATTGGTGCGTAACCAAGCAGCAGAGGGCCTGTAGGTTTGCATGAATGCTTGTAGTGCATCATCTTTAAAGCCCGTAAGAGAAGCGACTAGTTCTGGCGTAAAGCGGTAATTGATATAAGCTTCATTTTCGTTGTCTTCATAAAAAGCGTAAGCCCTTCTTTTTCTTTTTTCATTTTTTGAAAAACGGTCAATGTTAAGTGCAATACCTGCGCCCGAATTTGCTTTAGCAACGGCTGGTATCATATAATTAGCAATGCCTTGTAAAAATTCTTTGCGTCTTTCTATACTATCTAATTGATATCTATTAAGACCTTTACTACTAACTGTTACATTTCCTAAATAAGCGCCGAGTGGTTTTAAAAAGGCGGCTATAAAAGCAGTGTTATTTTCCTGGGTAACAGTAAGCGTATCAAAATAATAACCAACGGCAGCAAAGGATAAAATGTCTTTGGGTTTTACTGCAATTAAAAATTTACCAGCACTGCTTGTCATTACTGTTTCGCGCGTGGTTAAATTGGTAACACTAGCAAGTACAATGGGCATTTGTGTAGCACTGTCTTTTAAAAAGCCCGTTCTTTTCTCATTTTTTTGAGCAAAAGAATAGCTGCCAGTTGTTAAGCAGGCAGCTATTATAAATATGATGCAGTAAAACTTTTTCATACCTTAAAGGTACGCTAGACGAGCTAACTAGTCTATGATAATTACTTTTTGTGTGTATGTTTTTTTGTTGTGCTCAATTTTTAAAAGGTAATATGCCGAGCTAGGTTTTCCAATATTAATTTCCTTGCTGTACACCCCGTTAAAATTAGGGGTGGATTCGGTAAATACTTTTTGACCACTAGCGGTTAAAATATCAATGTTTAACGGCGCCCTATTTTTAACTTCAAATCGAAGTTGGAATTTACCATTGTTAGGGTTAGGTGATACCGTTAAATTAATTTCTTTGGCTACTACTTCTGGCGGTAAAGCAGTTACAACGTGGTTGATGATATTAGAAGTTTGCGTACATCCCGTTGCATCTGTTACAACAACTTTGTAAGCACCCGATTGTCTTAACTTGGTTTTTTGTCCTGTTTCACCTGGAATAGAGGCATCGTTAAAATACCACTGGTTACCAGAGGTTGCACTACTAGCAAGCGAATCGGCCACTTTTGTAATGGTAGGTGCTACAACATTTGTAGCTACAATGGTTGCCTTATCACTTACGCAGCCAGCCTGCGTTCTAATTTTCATATTATAAAAGAAATAATAGAACGGATTGGGATCGTTGGTAGAACCCCAGTTAACGCTGTTTCCTGTGATACTAAATACGCCAGGAACAGCCATTGGATACGTAGCACCAACGATATTGTTGTTTCTAAAAATGGTAGCACCATTAGAACAGGTTACCATTAATACGTGATCACCAGGTGTGTTTACTGGAAGGTTTAATTGATAAATAGCACCAGTATCACCTGCAGGATTCCCTGTTACAGCACCGCCTGTTGGTGTTGGGTGTGTAGCCGTTACATTAAATGTAACGCTGCTTAATGGGAAGTAGGTGTAGCTACCATTTGCATTTAAGGTTCCTAAATCGGCAAGCATTACTTGCACGGTTCCAGGATTACCAATATATAATCTTACGCTTTCAATGATTACAGGAACTGAGTTGTTGATACGTACAAAGTTTCCGCTAAAACTATTGTAACCACCATCAGGGTGCACCATTTTATTAGGAAGACCCACTGTTGTTTTCATTTCTCTTCCTACATAATAGGTTTTATTCGTAGGAATGGTGTTGGTATTAAACGTTGGACCAGCGGCAATAGGTGTGTTGCTGGTAGCGCTACTATACCAGAAATAATTAGCACCGGCTTCAGGGTTGTTTACTTTTAAAATAGCGTTTGTGCCGCAAATGCTAGCAACTGCGTCTGGTGTCCCTGATTTGCTGCTAATTGAAACATCATTACTTAGTGTATTGTTGGTAGGATTTTGATCACCGGTAAAATTAACGGTAACCGCTACATTATAGGATGTATTTGCTTTGGTTAAAAATGGTTTTTGTAAGGTTAAGCTAGCGTTTGTTTGACCCGGAATGGTTCCAGGGTATGGCGCGTTGATGGTACTGATTACCGTATTGCCTTCTTTAATGGTAGCAGTAATACTTACATTATCGGCAGGTGATGAACCATTGTTACGAAGTTGTACGGTTAAATATTGGGTACTGTCTTCGCATTCAAGTGAACTTGGACTTGTAATATTTGTAACAGATACATCGTTGGATGGATTCACAACCAGTAAACGGTAGTCTTGGGTTTCACCTTTACCGTAAGTGCCACAAGCATTAACATCTGCTGCATTTGAAGTTTCTTGTAAAACAATACGCATTCTTAAATAGTTACCAATGCTTACTGTGTTAGGGATGGCAATACTACCAGTAAATGTACCCGCGTTGGATAAGTTACCACTTGTTGCAACAAGTTCATTGTCATCGGTAAAGGATCCGTTGTTGTTATAATCAATAAATATTTTTCCAATTTTATTTGTGTTGGTTGCATCTGAACTAGCTGCACGAACATAGAATGGAACGCTTTGTAATGGCTCAACCTGTGCTACCATTTTTGTATTGTCTGTGTAGGTAGTTCCGCCAGTTGGATTTGAATAACGAATGGTTCTAAAACTTACGCTATCAATTTTGCTACCTGTATTTGAAGATGGGGTAGATGCGCAATAGGCTGTTCCGCCAACACCACTAACAAGTAGTGAGTAGGCTTGTACACCTCTTTGTAAGGTATTTTTATACGTTACAGTTACGGTATACGATTGCCCAGGTATGGTACTATCTACATCTACGACTTCTACGTTATCCAATACGTTGTCGCCGGGAGAAGGGTCGCTACTTGGACTAGAAGGAATCATCACCCAAGGCTTGTATACTTTGGCGCCACCATTTGTTGTAACCCTAACATCTAGGTCGTTTACAAGTTTTGGTGTTGGATCATTTAATACGTTTACGGTTTCAACATTTCCTTTTGGATCTGTCCAAGAAATAGTCGCTTTTAATTGTCCTTTACCTGAAGCAATCACGTTGGTAGAAAAACTAGTAGTTGTTGCATTAAAAACATTTTCAAACATCAAATGCTCACTACTTGCATTATTATTATTAGCCACTGATGCCGAAATAACAGCAGCCGCTTTTTCTACGTTTAAAAGTCCAAAACCAAATTTATAATCGGGACCTGGAGCACCACCTGCTTCACTAGCTGTGTGTATCGCAAGTCCTTTAATCGTTGCTGCTCTTAAAAATTCATTATTTTTTAAACGCGCATATAATTCTTGTAATAGTATAAGTGATCCGGAAGCATTGGGTGAGGCCATAGAAGTACCACTTAAGCTAGCATAACTTGTGTTAGAACCTGAAGTGCTTGATAAAACAGCAACACCATTGGCTACAACATCTGGTTTAATACGGCCATCATCGGTGGGACCCCAACAACTAAAACTACTCATCACCACATCTTCTGGTCTGCTGTAAATAGAAGAGATTCCATTAACAGCCCCCACGGTTAAAATATTTTTTGCATTACCATCCCAAGAAACAATTCCATAACCATCATTGCTGCTAATACCATCTGGTCTATTACCAGCGGCGGCCATTGAGTTACTTGCATTGTATCTGAAAAAAGGTTGACCAACAGCTGGCCCATTTTGATTTCTACTATTACCCGCCGATTTTACATATAAATAATAAGGTGCATTGTATGCAATGGAATCTAGTAACTGCGTGTCGTTGCTATAGTAGCCAAATTTATAATCTTCATTGTCGGTGGAACGGCCATAAAATTCCCATCTACTTTGAGATGAGTTGTAATTCCATCCGGTAATAGTACCATAGGAGTGATTGGATACTAAAAGATTAGAGGCTTCCGATGCAACTTCTGCTTTGTCGCCGGTAAAGTCGTAGGCAATAATACCTTGTAAACCATACGCCATACCTTTTGCACTTGGATTTACACCGCCCGCAATCATGGTACCTGTTACGTGTGTACCATGATCAGAAAGTACCGATGAATTATCTTTTTGCGTTACTCTATTGACAAGCTCTACGTGTGTGGCTAAAATTTTACCACCATCCCAAACACCTAATTTATTTTTTACGGCAGCAGATGATCCAGATAAATTAAGACCCGAAGATCCGCCTGGCCATAATTGATTGGCCCTTGTAGTATTTGCTGCAATGGCATTGTTGTGCGCTATATAATACTTGGGTAAATTAAAACCATCTACACCTACAAGCTTACCTACATTTCCTTCTTTGTCGGTAATGGTTAATGCCCAACCTTTTTGTTTGGCAAGTGATAATGCTTTGATATAATTTTCTTTATCTGCAATTTGTAATCCTTTTGCAGTTCGCTCTAAAATAGCGGGCTCAGTTGTTGTTTGTGCAATACTATTTGTAACTAAAAAAGTACAAGTAAGGATGGTTGCCAAAAAATGAGCGGTTCTTTTAAACTTGGTTGTTTTCATATATCTTCACATTAATGCCCCGAGGGCTGTTGTCGTGAATTAAAAATACTCAATTACCTTTTAAATTTGAATTATGAGACCGGTTCTTTTTTATGTATTTATCCTGATTTCTTTGGGTATTTCTTGCAAGACGCCAAAAGTATCTGTAGAGGCCTCAGAAACGGCTAGCAATACTGCTTCCCAAATCCAAGGTATTGTTGGAGATGTAACAGAAATGATAGGTAATCAAATGCCCATGGTAGGGGCGCCTGCGCCTACGCCAAGGCCATTAAAGGCTACTGTTTATATATATGATTCTACACATATCAGTAAGGTTAAACAAATAGGGACGAGTCCACTTTTTTTAACCGTGAATACGCGTTTGGTACAAAAACTGGACACCAACGAGGCTGGGCAGTTTAGCGCCGCACTTCCGGCGGGCACCTACTCAGTTTTTGTACTAAAAGGCGGGGCCTTTTTTGCCAACCAATTTGATGAGAAGAACAATATTGGGATTTGCAGGGTGGAGGTTGGCAAGCAAACGCGCCTTCAAATAACCGTCAATACCGACGCGAGTTACTAATTGAGCGCGGTTTTGTTGGATGCCGCTTCATTTGGTGTGGCAATTTCGGGATCTGCAATTGTGATCATTTATTGCATCAGCTTCTTTTTGGGGGTTTGTTTGGGTACCGTTTCGTTATCTTTGCGCCGGAGAATACCTTATGAATTTGGATGTGTTGCTAGCGCAGTTTAATAATGCCCCCCACCTAAATCAATTGGTGAGCAGCCTTCTATTGCCCGAACCCCAAAAAATCTTTCTAAAAAACGTACAAGGCAGTAGCGCCGAATTTTTTGTGGCCAGTGTTTTTGCGCACGCACAAACAGATACGCTCAACCATATTGTAATACTTCAAGACGCCGAAGAAGCAGCATACTTTCATAACACACTCGAAAATATTTCCAAGGCACTCGATGTGTTTTATTTTCCTTCGTCATTCAAAAACAGGAAGAACTTTAAACTCTTAAACAGTTCTCATGTGATGCTCCGGACCGAGGCGCTAACGAAGTTAGCGGCGGGGGGCAATAAAAAAATGTTGGTGACCTATCCCGAAGCCATTTTTGAAAAAGTAGTGCTCTCGGAAACACTTAAGTCCAATATTATTTCTATCAAAACCAATGACACCATTAATATGGAGAGTTTGCTAGAACTCTTTGTCATGTATGGTTTCAAGCGTTCCGACTTTGTGTATGAGCCCGGACAGTTTGCCATAAGAGGTGGTATTTTGGATATCTATTCCTTTGGCAACGAAAAGCCATACCGTGTAGAACTTTTTGGAAACGAAGTAGACTCTATTCGAATTTTTGATCCAGAAACACAGCTCTCCGAACGCAAATTATTACAGGTAAATATTATCCCAAATGTAGAAACACAATTTACCACCGGCGAAAAAGTGTCACTTTTTGAATTCTTAAAAGAGAACACGGTGGTATGGACCAAAGACCTTTCTTTTATTGGAGAAAAAGTAGACCAGCAATACGAAGACCTTGAAGGTTTTGTATCCTTACTGGATAGTGGATACCGTATGCAAAATAGTGACGACGAAGACGATACACGCGTGATGCAAGACGTTACCTTACAAGATTTTGTTACTTCCGGTGATATTATGGCGTCCCTGGCGGGCCGCCACCACATTGAGTTTGGCATGCATCCACAACATGCAACACTTGAAATTGAGTGCCACACCAAACCACAACCTTCATTTAATAGACAGTTTGATTTACTCATCAAAGATTTAAAAGCACACGAAGGCGCTGGCTATTCGTTGTATATTTTTGCAGAGCAAGTAAAGCAATTAGAGCGGTTACATAGCATTTTTGTAGACCTCAAAACAGAAATCAATTTTGTTCCGGTTCCTACCAGTATTCATGAAGGATTTATAGACAACGATTTAAAAATTGTTTGTTATACCGATCATCAAATTTTTCAGCGTTACCATAAATACAAGGTTAAGCAGGCCTATAATAAAAATAAGGCCATTACGCTCAAAACCTTACGGGACTTGCAACCTGGCGATTATGTAACACATATCGATCATGGTGTGGGTACCTATTCGGGGCTTCAAAAAATTGAAGTGAATGGTAAAACCCAAGAAGCGGTGCGCATCATTTATAAAGAGGGTGATATTTTATATGTAAACATTAATTCGCTACATAAAATATCAAAGTATACGGGCAAAGAGGGCACGATGCCTAAAATTAATAAGCTCGGTTCCGATGTGTGGGCCAAGCTCAAAGAAAAAACAAAAGCGAAGGTTAAAGAAGTTGCTTTTGATTTGATTAAATTATATGCAGCGCGTAAATCGCAGGTAGGTTTTGCGCATGCGCCCGATAATTACTTACAAACAGAACTTGAAGCTTCTTTTATTTACGAAGACACGCCCGATCAGTACAAGGCGACACAGGATGTTAAGCGTGATATGGAGTCTACATCGCCCATGGATAGATTGGTTTGTGGTGACGTGGGCTTTGGTAAAACAGAAGTGGCGGTGCGCGCGGCGTTTAAATCGGTGGTGGATGGGAAGCAGGCCGCAGTGCTTGTACCTACCACCATTTTAGCATTTCAGCACTATAAAACGTTTAAAGAAAGACTTTCCGATTTTCCGGTTACCGTAGATTTTATCAACCGTTTTAAATCGGCAAAAGAAAAAAAGGAAACCTTACAAAAATTAGCGGAAGGAAAAATTGATATCATTATTGGCACCCATGGCATTTTAGGTAAGGAGGTTAAGTTTAAAGACCTCGGTGTTATGATTATTGATGAAGAACAAAAATTTGGAGTAG
>JBEGUD010000140.1:0-2708 GCA_041179065.1 Bacteroidota bacterium
GGTTGTTTTGAAACCAGTGAACTTACAAGTCATGAAAAACCAACTTTTGTAAAGCATGGTGTGATTCATTATGGGGTACCTAATATTCCATCTGGTTTTGCAAGAACAGCGAGTCAGGCCATTAGTAATGTACTCATGCCACTCATGCTCACCATTAGTGACGAGGGCGGACTGGATGAAATGCTTTGGCATGATGTAAATGTGAGAGAGGGTATATATTTGTTTAAAGGCGCTTTAACCGATTTTTATATCAGTCAAAAATTTGATTTAAAATACACGGACCTTAATTTACTGATTGCCAGCAGGCGTTAATCCTTTTAATTGAACATCATGGAAAGAAGAAATTTTTTGAAGAAAAATATTTTATCTGGTGCTGCACTTGCTGCCGGTTCATTACCATTTGTGGGTAAGGCTGCAGCGACTACCCCACAAGTATTGGAATCAAAACCATTTACCGCAGATTATGCTTTTCATGATGGTATGTTTAGTGCGCATGCGGGCCCTGATTTTATTGAGCAAATAAAATTTGCGCATAGTGTTGGATTTAGATCCATCGAAGACAATGGTATGATGTCCCGCACACCTGAAATGCAACAAAAAATTGGCGATACACTTGCACGTTTAAACATGCGCATGGGTGTGTTTGTGATTGCTTACGATAACTGGCCGCTTCAAACTTCTTTAACAAGTGGCGACAAGCAGTGGCGTGAAAAATTTATTAAATATTGTAATGATGCTGTTGAAGTTGCCAAGCGTTGTAATGCTACATGGATGACCGTAGTGCCTGGTAATTTTGCACGTCAACTTCCCATGGGTATTCAAACGGCAAGGGTAGTTGAATCATTACGTTATGGTGCAGAAATTTTAGAAAAGCATCATTTAATTATGGTGTTAGAGCCACTTAGTGATACACCTGATTTATTTTTACGCCACACCGATCAAACTTATTCTATTTGTAAAGCGGTGAATAGCCCATCTTGTAAAATTTTATTTGACATGTACCACATGCAAAGAAATGAAGGCAATATTATCGCTAATATCAATTTATGCTGGGATGAAATTGCTTATTTTCAAATAGGTGATAATCCAGGCCGTAACGAGCCAGGTACCGGTGAAATGAATTATCAGAATATCTTCAAACACATACACAATAAGGGTTTCAGAGGTATTTATGGCATGGAACATGGTAAAGCCGGTGGCGGAAAGGAAGGCGAAGTGGCACTTATCAATGCGTACCGTAACGCCGATAATTTTACTTTGGGAAGCTAATTTTTCCCATGCTAAGTGTAGGTGATCCTGCAAGCGCTTCGTTGGCTAAAACGGCAAATAATACGGCTTCTTTGGCATCCGGATGAACGCCGAGTGTTTCTAAATTCTTAAAGGATGCCCCCGGGCACATGTTTTGCAACTGCTGCATAATATAGGCGTTATGGATACCACCACCACTTGCATAAATCACTAATTCAAGATTATCGTCTCCTACTACTTTATGGATACCATCGGCAATTACGCGTGCGGTAATATAACTAAGTGAAGCCACCATGTCTTGATGCGCCATTGAAACAATGCCTGCAGTTTTTAAAGCATTCGCAATAAAATCTAGGTTAAATAATTCGGGTCCAATGGTTTTAGGAAAAGCAGCATTAAAAAACGGATGCGCCAATACTTCGTTTACAAAGCCCTCATTGATAGTGCCCGTACTCGCTATTTCGCCATTTGCATCGTAGCTAAGGCCATTATAATTTGCTTTCACATAACTATCAATAAGTGTGTTAGCTGGCCCAAGGTCTGTGCTAATAATTTCTGTGGTTTGTCCGGCAGGTAAATAAGTAAAATTAGCGATGCCGCCCATATTTAATAAAACTCTCTTTTCAGTTTCACTCGCAAATAAAATAGTATCGCCAAATAAAGCCAGCGGTGCGCCTTCGCCACCAGCTGCAATATGTTTTTGTCTAAAATCACTAATGGTAATAATGCCCGTTGCGGTGCTTAGTATGTCTCCATCTCCAATTTGTAATGTAGCATTACCGTAACCACTTGTAGGATGCAAAAATTTAGGTGCATGGTAAATGGTTTGTCCATGGCTTGCTATTACATCGATACTTGCAGCGCTGAGTTTCCAGCTTTCAAGTGCCGATAAAACCATGGTAGCGTGAACCCTTGCTATATGCGCATGGAGGAGCGTTACGGCTTCTAAATCGACAGCTCTGATAGAAAAAATTTTTCGAACGGCAGCTTTAAAATCTTCAGTGTAGCGCACTGTTGTATAATGGGCAACAGTAAGTTTTGTATGCGTACCGCTACCTGAAAATGTACAAACAGCAATATCAAGTCCATCCAAAGAAGTGCCGCTCATGAGTCCGAGAATGGTTCTTTCATGTTTACCAGCGGTTCGGTAAAGCCCTTCGATGTTAGCGTTCATACTTATTTGTACTTTTTAATATCAATCACTTCTTCGCAAAAATGATATTCTGCTTTATCATTACTACTAACAATAATTAACTTATGGGAAGCATAATTTTGAATGAGTGATTGGTACAGGGCATATCCCGTTTCGTCTAAATTGGTACAAGGCTCATCTAAAAATAAAACAGGCACTTCTGAAAAAATAGCTTGTGCTAATTTTATACGCTGTTTCATGCCACTTGAAAAATACCTGATTTGTTTGTTGGCTGCAGATGTTAATTCTATGATTTCTAAAATATTGC
>JBEGUD010000141.1:0-24399 GCA_041179065.1 Bacteroidota bacterium
ATTATTAATGCAACCACCGGTAACCATGGTCCAAGTTGGCGTATGGTAGTGCACCTAGTAGATGGTATAGAAGCCTATGGAGTGTATCCGGGTGGTCAAAATGGAAATCCAGGAAGTAAATATTACGATAGCTTTATTGATAGTTGGTCTGCGGGTAAGTACTACCGTCTTTTATTTTTATCCAAAGATGCCGCTCAAAAAAATAGTCAAATGAAATGGCGTTTAACATTTACAAATTCTTAATTTAATTTTTATGAAATTTATAGTTGCAATTTTTTTACACGCTTTTTTAGCTTTTGCGATAGGCTTGTATAGTCAATTTCCTTGGTGGCTTTTTGTGGGCACATCTGCTATTGTAGCTTTTTTTATCATGGATACGCCAGCTAAAAGTTTTTTTGCAGGATTTTTGGGTGTGGGTGCTTTATGGGCAGGGTTAGCCTTTGGGAAGGACCTAGCCAATGCACACCTCTTGTCTAGTAAAGTAGCTCAAATATTGCCACTTGGGGGGTCCTATATCGCGCTAATCGCAGTTACAGGTATTGTGGGTGGATTGTTGGGTGGTTTTGCGGCCTTAACTGGCGCATTTATGCGTAGTAAATCTACCAAGTAGACATTTAATTTTACCATTTAACAAATAGGTAGCATCTATTCATAAGAAGCTGCCTATTTTTGTTTTTATGCGTCTTTATTGTTATCTGTTTATTGTTTCTCTGGGTTTACTTTCTGGTAGTAATGTGTTTGCACAAACCGTTGTAACGGGGTCCATTACAGATGGAGCAGGTAAAAAACTGGCGCATGCATCTGTTTTAATTAAAGGTACGACCAGGGGTGTAACGGCTAATGCCGACGCTAAATTTTCATTGTCATTGGCAGCGGGGTCATACACGATTGTTTGTAATTATGTAGGTTTTGAAGCCGTAGAAAAGAAAATAAAAATTGCACCGGGTCAAGACACCCTTTTATTACCCTTTGTATTAACCAAACAAGTATACCTACTAAATGATGTAGTAGTGAATTCAAAAGGGGAGGACCCGGCTTACGCTATCATTAGAAAAGCGATTAAAAAAAGGCCTGACTATTTAAATGAAATTAAAAAATTTAGTGCTGAGGTATATATAAAGGGGCAGTTGGTATTGAACGATTTTCCAAAATCTATTTTTGGAAAATCGTTAACCCCTGGCAATTTTGATACCGTTAAAAACCGGATTTTATTTTTATCTGAAACAGTATCTGATTATTATGTAGACGTACCTAACAAAGAACGCATTGAAGTAAAGTCATCTAAAGTGAGTGGCCGAAGCAGTGGCTTTGGACTCAGTAATCCGCAAATCATTTCTTTTTATCAAAACAATATAGCATTAGGTAATGGACTTAACCCTCGTGGTTTTGTATCACCCATTGCAGATGGAGCCCTTGCGTTTTACAATTATAAATTTGAAGGCACTTTTTACGAAAACGGTATCGAAATAAGTAGGATTCGGGTGCAACCCAAAAGAAAATATGAACCACTTTTTTCAGGTATTATTAATATCATCGAAAACGACTGGCGCATCCATAGCGTTCAACTTAATTTACTCAAGGAGCAGCAGCTGCAACTGCTGGACACCCTTTTAATTGAACAATTGTATGTGCCAACAAAACAAGGTTGGGTGATTAAAAATCAGGTTATTTATCCGAAGGGTAAATTTTTTGGTTTTGCTTTTTCTGGGAGCTTTGTGCAAGTATATGATCAGTTTAATTTAGCGCCCCAATATGGTAAAAAGTTTTTTGGCAATACGTATTTAAAATACCTAGATAGTTCCAACAAAAAAAGCAGTGCCTACTGGGATAGTATTAGGCCAGTTCCACTTGCTCTTGAGGAAATTAAAGATTATAACAAAAAAGACAGCTTAGAAAAAATCAGACTAGATCCTAAATACCTCGATTCGGTGGATAGGGTGCGTAATAAATTTAGCATTACTGGTTTTTTATTAACGGGTCAAACTATTAATAAGCAAAGTAAAAAAACGCGTATTCAGTTTGATGCGCTCATAAGTTCCATCAATTATAATACCATCGAAGGATATAATGCCACTTTTTCACCACGTTGGACACAGCGTTACAAAGGCCGCAATAGTTTGTCTATAGAGCCTTCACTTCGTTATGGATTTAATAATACCAGATTGCAGCCGTCAGCTACTGTTCGGTATAATTTTGGAAAAAAATATTTCAATAATATTGGCGTTGGTTTTGGGAGAAAAGTGTTTCAGTTTAACAATGATATTGCGATACCTGAAACTCAAAACACCATACAAACTATTTTATATGAACGAAATTTTTTAAAGATATACGAGGCTCAGTATTTTAATCTAGCATATGGTGCTGGCTTAGGTGGTGGATTAAATTTTAGGGCTAATTTTCAATTTCAAGACAGGTTGGCTTTATCAAATTTGAATAAGCCAGTTGTTTTTGTGGATCATATTAATAGGACGTATACACCCAATACACCAGCGCCTGCTTCAACGGCTAATTTTGAACAACACCAAGCGTCTGTTTTTACAGGTGTGTTAGTATGGCAGCCAGGTGGAAAATATATTGAGCTTCCAGATCAAAAAATTGGGATTGGTTCCAAAGCGCCAACTTTTACGCTTACGTATAAAAAAGGTATTCCAAATATACTCGGAAGTGATGTCGATTATGCTAAGTGGTCGCTTAATGTTTCTGATAATTTGCCGCTTGGACTTGGTGGTACATTTCAATACCGAGCAACCATGGGTGGTTTTGTAAACGCCAACAAATTGTATACCCCCGATTTGCAACATTATTTTGGTAATCAGGCTTACTTTTCAATTGAACATTTAAAAGGGTATCAGCTGCTTCCTTATTATCAGTTTAGCAATCAAGCTAGTTTTTACTCTACTGTTTTTGCCGAGTATCATTTAAATGGGTTGCTCACCAATAAAATTCCAGGTTTTCGAAAATTGAATTGGTTTTTGGTAGGAGGGGTGAGTTATTTACACGTGAACAATATGGTTGATTATACCGAGTCTATTATAGGTATTGAAAACATTTTTAAAGTAATGCGTGTAGACCTTATTAATGGTTTTCAAAAGGGTGAGCCCGTAAGAACTGGGGTTAGATTAACTGTTCCTATCGTATTTAAATAATTTGTTTATTTTTGGGGTACTATTTTGACCACCCTGCAAGTGGTTCTATTATTCATAGAACATGGACTTAAAGCGTAAAAACCTTTAGCGCATGTCTAAAAAAGTATACGTATGGCAGTTTTACACAACCGCGTTTCCAACGAGGAGTTAAAGGCGCTTATGATGGTGGAAAATTTTCACCGCATCACTATTAGTTTCTACGCTTATTTTCCAGTTCAAAATCCGGCCGTTTTTAGAGACGAGCTGTATAAGACATTATTTCCTTTACAAGTATTTGGTAGAATTTATGTAGCCAAAGAAGGGATTAATGCCCAAATAAGTGTTCCTGAGTTTAATTTCGAAAATTTCAAAGCACATCTTTATTCGATCGAACATTTACATGGACTTCGTTTAAATATTGCAGTAGATGATGATGGTAAAAGTTTTTGGGTTCTTAAAATAAAAGTGCGTGATAAAATTGTTGCTGATGGAATAACCGATCCAACATTTTCTATGGAAAATAAAGGGAAGTATGTCAACGCTGTACAAATGAATGAACTCCTGCAAAAGCCGGGCACCATTGTTATTGACATGCGCAATCACTACGAGTATGAGGTTGGCCATTTTAAGGGTGCTATCGAAATCCCTTCCGATACTTTTAGAGAACAATTACCCATGGCAGCCGATATGATGAAGGGTAATGAAGAAAAAAATATCATCATGTATTGCACGGGTGGCATCAGATGCGAAAAGGCAAGTGCCTATATGCTCCACCAGGGATTTAAAAATGTATTTCATGTAGAGGGCGGCATTATTAATTATGCGCATCAAGCCGACGAGGCGGGTATCGAAAAAAAGTTTATTGGGAAAAATTTTGTATTCGATAACCGTTTGGGGGAAAGGATTACAGCCGATATTATTGCAAATTGTCACCAGTGTGGAAAGCCCGCAGACACCCACACCAATTGCCTAAATGACGGATGCCATTTATTATTTATACAATGTGAAACTTGTGCTGTGGCTTATGAGGGCTGTTGTAGTAAAGGTTGTCAAGACACCATTCATATGCCACTTGAACGTCAAAAAGAATTACGTAAGGGCGTGCGAAATGGGCAACACATTTTTAACAAAAGTAAAAGGCTTCGTCCTCGACTTAACGAACCTGAAGATTAGGAATCACCCGTTTAATCGGTGCAAAATTTTGCAAATGACACCGATACTGCAGCCATAATTTCTTCTTCAGTACATGTAGTTGGGACAAACGCTTTGCCTGTTACTTTCTCATATAGTTCTATGTAGCGGTTGCTAATTGTTTGGATCCACTCGTCAGACATTTCAGGAACGGTTTGTCCTTCTTTGCCCATAAAATTATTTTGGATCAACCACTCGCGCACAAACTCTTTACTGAGTTGTTTTTGTTTTTCGCCAGAAGCTTGTCTGTCTTCAAAACCATCGGCATAAAAGTAACGTGAAGAGTCTGGTGTATGCACTTCATCCATTAAATAAATGGTGTCACCAATTTTACCAAACTCATATTTAGTATCAGCTAAAATGAGTCCTTGTTTTGCAGCAATTTCTTTACCTCTGTTAAATAAGGCAAGTGCATATTTTTCTAAAACGGCCCAATCTTCTGCGCTAACGAGTCCTGTTGCAATAATTTCTTCTTTAGAAATATCCTCGTCATGACCCTCCGACGCCTTGGTTGAAGGGGTAATGATAGGGCTTGGAAAAAAATCATTTTCTTTTAAACCTTCTGGTAATGATACCCCGCAAAGTGTTCTTGCCCCAGATGCATAGGTTCTGTAGGCATGACCCACTAAATTGCCTCGAACAACCATTTCAATCTTAAAAGGAGTACATTTTTTGCCCACCGATACGTTAGGAGCAGGGGCGTCTAGTAGCCAATTGGGGCAAATATCTTTGGTTTGACCCAACATAAATTCAGCTATCTGATTGAGCACCTGACCTTTATACGGTATAGTTTTTGGTAATATTACATCAAAGGCAGAAATACGATCACTAGCAATCATAATTAACCAATCGGTACCAATGGTATATACATCTCTTACTTTTCCATGGTAAATGGCTGTCTGATAGGGGAATTGAAGGCTTTGCATGCCCAAAAATAGCACCTAAATCAACAAAAAAGGGGTATTGAATTGGCTTTTTCTCAACAGTCGAAGAGCCAGTTGGGAGAAATTAAATTTTTACAAAAGCTTAACTTGTGCTATTTTGCTCCCAAATTATAACCAAATTTTGCCAAAATGAGAAGACTCAACAGCAAATGTTTATTTGTGGCCATGGCTGCTACTATAACAATTAGTGCTAGTGCCCAAAATTCAACTACCGTTTCTGGTAGTGTAAAAAATGCTAAATCAAAAGAACTGGTTTCGGCTGTATCTGTAACCGTAAAAGGAAGTTCTGTTGGAACTTTTACAGATGATAAAGGTACTTTCCGTTTTTCATCCATCAAGAATTACCCAGTTACATTGGTATTTTCTTCTGTTGGATTTGCAAACAAAGAAGTAACCGTTAATGCTGCAAACGCTGGTTTAGAAGTTTCGTTAGAACCTTCTTTTACATTAGGTAATGAAGTAGTTGTTTCTGCTTCAAGAGTACCAGAAAGAATTTTAGAATCTCCAGTATCTATCGAGCGTGTTAGCACTGCTACGATCAGAAATACTGCAGCAACTAATTATTATGATATCCTTACCAACTTAAAAGGCGTGGACGTTGTAGCTGCTAGTTTAACTTTTAAATCTGTGGGAACACGTGGATTTAATAGTAGTGGTAACACTCGTTTAAACCAGTTAATTGATGGAATGGATAACCAAGCTCCAGGTCTTAACTTCTCTGTGGGTAGTGTTATTGGTTTAAGTGAATTAGACGTAGACAATATGGAATTACTTCCAGGTGCGTCTTCTGCATTATATGGCCCAGGTGGTATGAATGGTACTGTTTTAATCAACAGTAAAAACCCGTTCAAATACCAAGGTTTAAGTTTCCAAATTAAGCAAGGTATCAACCACGTAGATGCTGCACAGCGTCCTACATCTGCCTACAATGATTGGGCAATTCGTTGGGCTAAAAAAGTAACTGACAAGTTCGCTTACAAAATCACTGCAGAAAACATGACTGCTCAAGATTGGTTAGCGAATCAATCTAATAACTATTCTAGAGGTACTGGTACTCCAAATGGTGTTACCATTCCAGGATGGAGAGATATTGATCCTAACTATGATGGTGTAAACTTTTATGGTGATGAAACATCTCAAAATTTAAGTTCAATTGCAAATGCTGTTATTGCAGCTTCAGGTGTACCTGCTTCTGCAGTTGGATTTTTCAATGCATTTTTAGCAAGAACTCCAACGGCTAATTTAGCTGCTTACAATACTGCTTTAACGGCTGGTGGTTTAGGTGCACTTGTTACTTCAGGCATGTCACCAATATTTTATGGTGCTGCAAGAGGCATGTTTGGTAACCAAATGGTTAGCAGAACTGGTTATGCAGAAAGCGATGTATTAGATCCTACCACTTCTAACTTTAAACTTACAGGTAGTTTAAACTACATGTTAACAGACAAAGTAGAAGCTTCTTTCTCTGCTAACTTTGGAACTGGTAATACAGTTTATACAGGTTCTGATCGTTACTCTTTAAGAGATTTAAGAATGGCTCAATTTAAGTTTGAGTTAAAACATAAAAACTGGTATGTACGTGCGTATGCTACGCATGAAAACTCTGGTAACTCATTTAATGGTACCATTGCTACACGTACTTTTAATGAAGCTTGGAAGCCAAGTTCTTCATGGTATCCTCAATACATGATTGCTTATGTTACAGCAATGCAACAAGGCGCTCCACAGTATATGTCTCATAATGCTGCTCGTGCTTTTGCTGACCAAGGAAGACCAACTGGTTTTATTGGTAACCATCCTTTATTCCAATCAATTGTTAGAACGCCGATTGGTAAAAAAGTGGCAGGTATGAATGGTTTAGAAGGTGGTCAATTCATGGATAAGTCTAGACTTAACGTGGTTGATGCGCAATACAACTTAACGGAAGCTTTAGGTCTTGCTAAAACTGGTACTGACTTTTTAGTTGGATTTAATACCAAGCAATACCAATTAAATTCTGAAGGAACTATTTTTGCAGATACATTAGGCGCTATCAACATCAATGAGTTTGGTGCTTATGGTCAATTGTCTCAAAAATTATTCAAAGACATCGTTAAAGTAACTATCTCTGGTCGTTACGATAAAAACACAAACTTTGCTGGTCGCTTTACACCAAGAGCTTCTGCTGTTATCAAATTAAAGCAAGACCACAACATTCGTTTGTCATACCAAACAGCTTACCGTTTCCCAACAACTCAAAACCAGTGGATCAACTTACTTGTAGGTGGTGGTACTCGTTTAATGGGTGGTTTACCTCAATTACGTGATTACTATAACTTTAGTGGTAACCCAGGTTTCACGTTAGCTAGTGTGCAAGCATTTGGTGCAAGTGCAATGGCAGGTGCTCCAAACCCAGCTTTATTAAAGGCGCAAAACTTTGGTGAATTTAAGCCAGAGTCTAGTACTTCTTTTGAAGTAGGTTATAAGGGCTTATTTGGTAAAATGTTATTGATTGATGCTTATGCGTACAATTCTAGATACCAAAACTTTATCAGTGGTGTAACTGTACTTCAATCTAGAGGTTCTTACAACCCAATGAACTTATTGTTTGAATCATCAAGAATTGCCTACAGTATTTCTGCTAACGCTCCTGGTGAAGTGACTGTTAAAGGATGGGGTGCTTCTGCAGACTTCCTTTTACCTAAAAACTTTACAATCGGCGCTAACTTATACTCTGATGTAATTGGTGATTTACCTGCAGGTTTTGTATCTTATTTTAACACTTCTAAATACCGTACCAACATTACGTTTGCAAATTCTGGTTTTGGTACCAATAACAGATATGGCTTTAACCTAGTTTACAGAAACGTAAGCGACTTCTTCTACGAAGGTACTTTTGGTACAGGTCAAATGCCAGGTTACAAAACATTAGACGGACAGGTTAGCTACAAATTCCCAGCTATCAAGTCTGTGGTTAAAGTAGGTGGAACTAACCTTCTTAACAAATACTACCGTACAGGTTGGGGTAACCCATCTATTGGTGGATTGTACTATGTAAGCTTTGCTTATAACGTATTTTAATCTAACCGGTACGTCCTAAAAAATTAAAGCCCCTTACACTGTAAGGGGCTTTTTTTATCACTAATTATCTCTATTTTTGCAACTCAATTAATAACCATATACCTATGCGTTCAATAGCTTTTAGAGAGGCGATCAGAGAAGCCATGCAAGAAGAAATGAGAAGAGATGAGCTTGTATTTTTAATGGGTGAAGAAGTAGCTCAATATAATGGGGCTTATAAAGTAAGCCAAGGGATGCTTGCAGAGTTTGGAGAAAAAAGAGTGATTGACACACCAATTGCCGAGCTTGGTTTTACCGCTATTGCAGTAGGTGCCGCACAAAATGGTTTAAAGCCAATTGTAGAATTCATGACTTGGAACTTTGCCGTTTTAGCAATGGATCAAATTTTAAATACAGCATCAAAAATGCTTGCGATGAGTGGTGGACAAATAGGTTGTCCTATTGTATTTAGAGGACCTAACGGAAGTGCGGGTCAATTAGGTGCACAACACTCTACCGCTTTTGAAAGTTATTATGCCAATATACCTGGTATCAAAGTGGTATCTCCATCAAATGGGTACGATGCAAAAGGTCTTATGAAGCAAGCCATTCGTTACGAAAAAGATCCAGTGATGTTCATGGAAAGTGAAGTCATGTATGGTGATAAATGTGATATTCCTGATGATGAATATTATATCCCATTAGGTAAAGCGGATGTTAAAAAATCAGGTAGAGACATTACCATTGTTTCTTATAATAAAATGATGAAAGTAGCATTAGGTGCCGCTGAAGAATTAGAAAAAGAAGGCATTAGTGCTGAGGTCGTTGATTTGCGCACAGTTCGTCCACTAGATTGGATGACTATTTTAGATAGCGTTAAAAAAACAAACCGTTTATTAATTGTAGAAGAGCAGTGGCCGTTTGCTTCTGTATCTTCAGAAATTACATACCGTATTCAAAAAGAAGGATTCGATTATTTAGATGCGCCTATTCGTAGAATTACAAGTGCCGATGCACCTATGCACTATGCGCCTAATTTAACGGCACTTGCGATTCCTGATGTTTCACGCACCGTGAAGCTTGCCAAAGAAATGATGCACCAAAGAAAATAATTGAGATGTGCCCACGCTATTTTAGTATCAGGCATATTTTATTTTTTATTGGCTGTTTTATTTTTAATGTTTCCCTTGCGCAAACAAGTATTGATACTGCTATGTCAGGTACGCTTGATAGTGTAACCGTTAGAGCATTTCGAATTACATACAATGGACAATCCCTTCCAGTAGCAAATGCACGCATAACATCAGCTACATTACAGCAAGATGTGAATGGTACGTTACTGCCTGCATTTAATTTGGTAGCAGGTGTGCGCATGGAACAGCGCTCCGAAGGAAGTTATAGACTTGCTATAAGAGGTAGTTCATTAAGGTCTCCATTTGGTGTTCGCAACGTAAAAGTGTATTGGAACGATATTCCATTTTCCGATCCAACCGGAAATACCTATCTCAATATTTTGCCTTTTACGCTTGTGAACGGAATAGATATTATTAAGGGTCCAGTGGGTGCCTCTTACGGTTTAGGAACAGGCGGTGCCGTTTTACTGCAATCAAATTTTGCAACGGATTCTTTGTTGCAAAATGCGGTATCCCTTAATATGCGCGCTGGAAGTTTTGGTTACCTCGGACAAGATGTTCGCGTTACACTTAGGCATAAAAACCTCCAGCAAAGTTTTTTTGTTTCCAATGAAAAAATAGATGGATGGCGGGATCAATCTGGGTCTACTAAAAAAAATATTACTTGGCTTGGCTCGCTAACAAAAAATAAGCACACATTAAAGGGCATGGTTTTATTTACCAACCTCATGTATCAAACGCCGGGCGGGCTAACGCTTGCTCAAATGCAGCAAAATCCCCGCCTAGCAAGACAAGCAACCGCTACACTTCCCAGTGCTGTTACACAACAAGCAGCGGTGTATAACAAAACCTTATTGGGAAGCCTTCACCACAATTACCAACTCACAAAAAATATAGATTGGCAAAATTTTGTAGTGGGTACCAATACGCAGTTTAAAAATCCATTCATCACCAATTACGAAACAAGGCATGAAAAAAATGCAAGCTTTGGAAGTCATTTAATCATGCGCATTCAAAAACCAATAGGGGACTTTAAAATTGTTGTAGGTGGGGAGTGGCAAGTGCAGGATGCAGCCATCAATAATTATGGAAATAAAAAAGGGGTGCGTGACACATTGCAATTTGCCGATCTAATTACAACGAGGCAAGGATTTTATTTTGCAAATGCATCACTTCGAATCAAGAAAAAATGGTTGATTGAAATCGGAATGAGTAACGCTTATATGGGCTATCGTTATTCCCGCAGTACTATTTTAACTGAATCGGCGCAATCAAAATCTAACCTTGGTTTATTGGCACCACGTATGGGTGTCTCATATGCAGCAGCAAAAAATGCAAACCTGTATTTTCAAATTTCCAAAGGGTTTTCGCCGCCCACACTTGCAGAAATAAGACCTTCCGATGGACTGTTTTATAAAAACCTCTTACCAGAATATGGGTGGAATTTTGAGTTAGGTATAAAAGGACTTGCTTTGCAAAACAGGTTGCGGTATGCACTAGCTGTCTATCATTTTGGTATTAAAGATGCTATTGTAAGACAAAATAATAATGCGGGCATAGAATATTTTGTAAATGCGGGCGCTACTAGGCAAGCAGGTGCCGAATGGCAACTTGACTATAGTACTCGTTTTAGTAAAGTACATCAGTTGCAAATTGAGGTTGGTTATGCGTTTCAGCCTTACCGTTTTATACAATACAGTCAAGCAGGTATTGTATTTAATGGAAATGAGGTAACAGGAAATGCAAAGCATGCGGTAACTTCTTCCGTTACATACCACTTTAAAAAAAGGCTATCTGTTTTTGTAAAGTTGCAATCACTGTCTAGCATACCGCTCACAGATGCAAATGATGTGTATGCCCCCGCATATGAATTGATGCAGTCTGGTGTTTCTTTAAACCATAAGCGTGTTCGTTACTTTTTTAGCATAGATAATCTCTTGAACACATCCTATAGTTTAGGCAACGATATTAATGCCGCCGGGAGACGCTATTACAACCCTTCTTCGCCTCGAGGTTACATGGCCGGCATATGTATCCAAATGGCCAAATATCGCCGTTAAACAGGCTATTTTTGCCTTTTCTGGCCTGTGCCTGCCAAATATCACGAATTATATAAACTTTTAACACTAAAATGGCCTATGTGGGTGCTAAAAGGATATTTTTGTTAACGTTAAAAGCAAATAACTATGACTGGACTGTTACTATTTATTGTGGGTGTACTGGGTTGGCATATTGGCGTGTACGGGTTATTTAATAAATCTAAAATTGAAGGATGGAAAGCCTTTGTTCCATTTTACAATACCTACCAAATGGTGGAGTTAACGGGTATTAAAAAATATTGGTTTTGGTTGCAGTTGATACCCATTGTTGGACAATTCATTACCATTTGGATTACCATCATTTATGTGATGCACTTTAAAAAAGTAAGTTTACTCGATCATACCTTACTCGTTTTTTTGCCGTTTATTTATCTTCCTTACATCGGTTTTGCTGCAAGTACAAAATGGTATGGTGATGAAGCTTTGGCGCATTACCATAAATCAGGTGCACGTGAGTGGATCGATGCTGGTGTCTTTGCCATTGTTGCTGCAACAATAATAAGAACATTTGTTTTTGAAGCCTATGTGATTCCATCAGAGAGTATGGAAAAAACACTACTCGTAAACGACTTTTTGTTTGTGAATAAAATGAGTTACGGTGCGCGCATGCCGCAAACACCTGTATCATTTCCTTTTGTACACAATACCATGCCTTTTTCAACTACGGCGCCATCGTATTCCACTTGGGTCCAAGTGCCGTATACGCGCCTTCCTGCATTTGCCGATGTTAAACGAAATGATGTAGTTGTTTTTAATTTTCCAACAGGCGATACCATTATTAATTTGCCGGAGTATGGTAGTAAAAGACCTTATTACGATGAGTTACGCTATTCGTTTAAAGGCAACCGTGAAATGCTGCAATCGGAATTTCCGATACATGTGCATCCCATGGATAAAACCGATAATTATATCAAGCGTTGTGTAGGTGTTGGGGGAGATGTACTACAAATTAAAAATGGCGTATTGTTTGTGAATAGCGCACCAGCATATGTTCCGCCTGCTTCTCAAACAGAATATATTGTTGTAACCAATAAAACACCTTTTGATCCTACCTACTTAAAAGAAACATTTAACATTGATGTAGAAGATACCAAAGGTCAACTAGATGCTTTATCGGATAGCGCATTTAAATTTAATGTAACACCTGCAGAGGCTGCTATTTTAAAAACACTGCCTAACGTAAAATCTGTTACCCCCTATATCGAAAACTATGCAGGTATTACGTTTCCAAACGATGAAGTAAACCACCCATGGACTATTGATAATTTTGGGCCTATCGAGATTCCTAAAAAAGGGAAGCCCATTGTTTTATCGGCTACAAATATAGCCCTCTATCAAAGACTTATAGAAAACTACGAGCACAATAGTTTTGAAATCCGTAATGGTCAGTTTATCATTAATGGACAACCTACCACTACATACACGCCACAGTATAATTATTACTGGATGATGGGTGATAACCGCCACCGTAGCCAAGACAGCAGGTTTTGGGGCTTTGTGCCAGAAACACATATTGTAGGTAAGGCTTCACTCATTTGGTTGAGTTGGGAAAATGGGCCAAGGTGGAAGCGTTTATTTAATTTTATTCAATAAGAATATAAATACCATGCAAAAACAAATCGTTCAATTTTCGTACCAAGTTTTTGCATCAATTGATGCACTGTCAACCAGCGATCAAACCTTATTTGCGCAGGCAAGGGAGGCATTGTCGCTAGCACACGCGCCATATTCTAAATTTAATGTAGGCGCTGCAGCTATTTTACAAAATGGCGAAATTATCAAAGGCAGCAATCAAGAAAATGCGAGTTACCCCATTGGCATTTGTGCGGAGCGTGTTTTATTAAGTACCGCATCTACTTTGCAATCTAAAGTGCCCATAGTTACTATGGCTATTACATATCACAATGAGCGGGGCGGTAATAATATTCCAATTGCACCTTGTGGTATGTGTAGACAAGCAATCGCCGAATATGAATCAATCGTAAACCAGTCTATCAGACTTATTTTAGGAGGAGCAACAGGTGAGTTGTATGTGATTGAAAAAGCGGCAGATTTACTTCCGTTTGGATTTTCGGGTGTTCACTTGAAATAAGGTCCGAAAAATTAAAACAAGGTTTGTACACCATGTTTGATTCTAAATTCATGTTGCAGCAACCATTTTTTTACAGGCATTCCACCCGCATAGCCCACCAGTGATCGGTCGGCGCCAATAACCCGGTGACAGGGTACTAGAATCATTAATTTATTTTTCCCATTCGCAGCAGCGGCTGCTCTAATTACTTTTGGATCCCCTAATTTTTTTGCTAAATCGGTGTAGCTGTAGGTGGCGCCGTATGTTATTTCTGATAATTTACCCCACACTTTTTCTTGAAACTCGGTGCCGGCTTGATGGTAAGGAATATCAAAAACCTGCCTCGTTCCAGAAAAATATTCGATCAGTTGTTCGGTGCATTTATGTAGGATGGGAGAGGGTGCTGCAGTATTGATAGCAGGTTCGGTTTCTTTTGCTGCAAAGCTTATCTCTGTAATATACTGCTCGGTGCCACCAATTTTTAAAACACCAACAGGGCTATCATAGTATGCATATGTAATGATATCAATGTCGGTTTCAGGTAGCATGGTATTAGCTTTTGGATGACAGTAGTTCTATTAGCTGTGAAATCTCCGTTTGTTTGTGTGCCTTGGAATTTCTGCTGTAACATTTATTTAATTCACTCAGCAAAATAGCAAGGGTGTCTGTTGCTTCCTGCGCTTTAAAATGCAATGGTTTAGGCACAGTGTTAATGCGTTCAAAATAACTATCGATATCGGCATGCGAAAATGCATTGCCATTGGTGGCGTCAATGTAAAAATGAATTTTATCTTGCGGGTTGCCAATAAAATGGGCCTCTTCATAATCCGAATGATAAAAAGCGAGGATACACTGCTTTGGAATATTAATAAGCTTGGCATGGATATCTAATTGCTCGCACAAGGTTTGGTAAATAATGCCATTACTCATGGCATTGCCCGTTTTTGTTTCAAGTACTTTATGCACAAAAAAGTCGTCGGGGTTTTTATAATCTACTTCGTTTCCAAAGAGTTTGTAGTATTTGTAAAGTATACTTGTTAATACATTGGCCTGTTCGAGTGGGGTTAAAAAACTATTGAGCTCGAGCCAAATATTACGCCTCATTTTTTCTAAATCCTGAAGCGCAGCTGTTGTATTCATATCCGGGTATTCTAGCTTACCTAGTAAGAGCGCTCCAGATAATAAGTCGTGGGGTGTTGTATTTTTCCAGTGTGTAAAATCTTGCAGTAAATCTGTAAAATGAAGCCTTTGAATAATGCCTTCAATTCTTTGTTGTACGTCTTCGGACAAAGTGCTTTCCCATAAGTGTTCTAGGTTGGGAATAATACCTTTACCATAGGCAACAATTTTTTCTGAAATACTTTAATATATTTCTTCGTCAGGATCGTCTATTAAGGTAAAAAGGGCTTTAATCTCTTTTGTTTGCTCCATGTTGCTGCTAAATCTTCCCCAAACTAAATATAAATTAGACAAATAACCACGATTTAGTTATTCAGTGCTGTGGGAAACAACGCGCAGGACCTACATACTATTTTGTTTTGTTTAACGTTGACTGGCGCAGCCGATTTAGTTCTATGTTAAATTAGCTGAAATTATACACATCATTACAGATAAGACCTAATAATGTGTTAACTTGTGTGATAACGTTAAAAAGAAATTATGTCATCTGTATACCCATCGCCTAAATTTCCAGCTACCAAAGATTCATTGCACGCCGAATTAAAAAAGCGCGTTCAAGCCTATTTTGATGAAAAGGGTATTGATGCCACTGGAACACCAGGGTTATTCACCAAAGCCATTCTAATGATATTGGCCCTTATTGCGGTGTATGTTCACGTGGTATTTTTTACGCCAATTTGGTGGTTAGCGATATTAGAGTGTATTGTAATGGGTGGGTTAGTAGCTGCTATTGGATTTAATGTGATGCATGATGGAAGTCATGGTAGTTTTAGTACCAACAAATGGCTTAATAAAATTGCAGCATCGTCTATTAGTTTACTCGGTGCCAACCGTTTTATGTGGAGAATGAAACACGTTATGATCCACCATACATTTACCAATGTTGATGGGGTAGATGATGATATTGAAGTGGGTGGTTTAATGCGTATGGCGCCAACACAAAAAAAATACGGCATTCATAAATTTCAACACGTATATTTTTGGGCCCTTTATATGCTCCTCTATGTTTTCTGGATTTTCTTTACAGACTACAAAAAATATTTTTCTCAAAGAATTGGATCGGTGCCACTTAAAAAAATGGCCTTAAAAGATCATATTGAGTTTTGGGTGGTAAAAGTGTACCATGCTGCCGTTTTTGTGGTATTACCCATTGCGTTACTAGGATGGGTAAACTGGTTGGTTGGCTTTTTGGTAATGACCATGTTTGCAGGATTTGTATTAAGTATTGTATTTCAGCTGGCGCATACTGTAGAACACACAGACTTTCCGGTAGCTGATGCAGAAAATAAATTACCCGACGAGTTTGCGGCACATCAAATTAAAACAACTGCCAATTTTGCTACAAAAAATAAATTAATTAGCTGGTTAGTGGGCGGGCTTAATTTCCAAATCGAGCACCATTTGTTTCCAAAAATATCACACGTGCATTACCCCGCCATTAGCGAAATTGTACGAAATGTATGCGCCGAGTTTCAATTGCAATACATCGAGTATCCAACAATGCGCAGAGCCGTTTTAGCCCACGTACATTTTTTACGTGATATGGGTAGAGCTTAAGCTTTCTTTTTAGGAGCTGCTTTTTTAGTGGCAGCCTTCGTAGCCGTTTTTTTAGGCGCAGCCTTTTTAGTAGCAGACTTTTTAGCTGGAGCTTTGGCTTTTTTGCTAAAGGCACCAGTCACTTGAAGCTCAATCATGGCTTTAACTGCATCTAGATCTACGGTTGCTAAATCGGCAGCTTCATATTTGGTACCATCTGCTTTACGACCTAGTTTTAGCATCTTTTTGTTGAACTTGATAAATGGACCCCATCTACCATTTTCGATGCTAATTTTTTCAGTAGGCCAGTTTTGAATATATCGGTTGGCTTCTTTTTCTAATTTCTTTTCAATGAGCTCATTAATATCTGAGTCACTCAGGTTGTCAAAATCGTAGGCTCTCGGGATATTGATAAAGATGCCGTCCCATTTAATAAACGGCCCAAAACGGCCCTTTCCTTTCGTTACAGGCAGTTCTTTGTAATGTGCAATAGGGGCTTCTGCTAATTCTTTCTCATTCAGTAAAACAAGGGCCCTGTCTAGGTCCATGGTATGCAGGTCTTCACCTTTAGGAATGGATATAAATTGTTCTCCTAATTTAATATAAGGTCCAAAACGGCCTACGTTAACAGCAAGTTCTTGATCATTGTAAGTACCAAGTACGCGTGGCAATGAAAATAATTCCATGGCTTCCTGCATGGTAATGGTTTCAATGCTTTGGTTTGCACTTAATTTAGCAAATCTTGGTTTTTCCTCTTCGTCTTGATGACCAATTTGAACCATCGGACCGTAGCGTCCCATACGGGCAATTACTTTTTTACCAGTAGCTTCATCAATCCCCAATTCTCTTTCACCTACTGCTCTATTTGCGTTTTCGAGGGTGTGCTCAATGTTTTCATGGAATGGTGTATAGAAAGAAGCTATCATGCTTTTCCATTTGGTTTTACCAGCAGCAATTTCATCAAACTCCTGTTCGATTTTTGCTGTAAAACCATAATCCATTACTTTTTCAAAGTGTTGCTTTAAAAAGTCTGTTACCACCATACCTAGGTCGGTAGGGAATAGTTTAGACTTTTCGGCACCCGTATTTTCAGATACAATTTCTTTTTCGATGCTATCGTTTTTACGCAAAATAAGCAGGTTAGAAAGCCTTTTAACGCCCTCTTTATCTTTCTTTTCTACATAATTACGTTTTACAATAGTGGAGATGGTTGGGGCGTAGGTAGAAGGTCTACCAATACCTAATTCTTCCATCTTTTTTACAAGTGAAGCCTCTGTATATCTAGCACCAGGACGTGAAAATTTTTCGGTGGCTGTCATCTCCGCAAAATCAAGTTTTTGATTCGCTGTTAATGGTGGTAAAATGCCTTCAGTATCCTCATCATCTTCATCGTCTTTGCCTTCTAAATAGACTTTTAAAAAGCCGTCAAATTTTAATACTTCACCAGAAGCAGATAACTGTTCTTTGTTGGTTGAAATATTAATTTTTGCAACTGTTTTTTCAAATGCAGCATCGCTCATTTGAGAGGCAATGGTTCTTCTCCAAATCAGTTCATAGAGGCGTCTGGTTTCTTCATCAGCTACCGTTTTATTATTCATGTAGGTAGGTCTGATGGCTTCGTGCGCTTCTTGTGCACTTTCGTTTTTATTCTTGTATTTTCTGGGCTGATAATAATTGTCGCCGTAACTATTTTCTACTTCTTTTTTAATATCACCCATAGCAGTATCACTTAAATTGATACTGTCTGTACGCATATAAGTGATCTTACCACTCTCGTATAATTTTTGTGCGAGCAACATGGTTTTTGTTACACCATATCCTAGTTTACGAGAAGCTTCTTGTTGCAGGGTAGAAGTTGTAAAAGGTGCTGCTGGTGTGCGTTTGGTAGGTTTTACGGTTACTTCATCTACGGTGTAGCTGGCGCCTTTGCAACTTGTTAAAAAATCATTCGCAGACGTTTGTGTATTTACTTTTGAAGGACCTTCTGCTTTAAATGAAACTGTTTTTTTATTGACATCTAGTGCCGTAAAAATAGCTTCAATCTTATAACTACTTTCTGGAATAAAATGATTGATTTCTCTTTCTCTCTCTACAATTAAACGAACGGCAACACTTTGTACACGACCTGCACTTAAACTTTTTTGCATGCCAATTTTGCGCCACAAAACAGGGCTTAATTCAAAACCTACTAAGCGGTCAAGTACCCTTCTTGCTTGTTGGGCATCTACAAGATCCATATTAATAAGTCGTGGATTTTGTACGGCTTTTTTTATAGCGGGTGCTGTAATTTCATGGAATACAATTCGCTTGGTGGTAGCAGGATTTAAACCCAGTACTTCGGCAAGGTGCCAACTGATACTTTCTCCTTCACGGTCCTCATCCGATGCCAACCAAACTTCGCCAGATTTTTTAGCGATTTGTCTGAGTTCTTTCACCACTCTTTCCTTCTCGTCCGGAACAATATAGCTCGGTTGAAACTGATTTTGTATATCTATACCTTTATCACCTTTATCAAGGTCACGAATATGGCCATAACAGCTTTTTACCTCAAAATCAGACCCTAAGATCTTTTCTATGGTTTTGGCCTTTGCCGGGGACTCAACAATCAATAAATTCTTTGCCATGTAGCTGCAATATTAGTTGAAACCTTGAAAACACAAAAAAACTTACCTCAAAATGAGGTTAAAATAGCCCCAAAAACCCTAGGATTCGGGGGTTAAATATGCGCCAATTTTTTTCATAACTCCTTGATCCCTATACACTTTGTTGTGGCCTAGTCCTTCTGTAATAAAAAATTCTTGGTGGGCTTTGGCGTTCGTTTGTGCTTGTAATGTATCAGAAAAGGGGCAAATCCGATCATTTTTATCATGAATCCAAAGGCAAGGGGTATCAACTACCGTAAGGGCATGGGTTACCGAAAAATAAGAAATAGGCTTGCCAGCCATACTTATTATATAGGTCTCTATGGCTTTTTGCAAATCAGGTTGTACCTGCAGCATTTTATAAAAACCCTGAATGGCAGAGGTTGTTTCTGTAGCTGGTGCAATTAACACCATCTTTTTATTAGCCGCATCTGGGACATCCTGCATCGCAAGCGATAGGGCAAGACCACCAAAGGAGTGGGCAATAAATGCATCAATGCCGTTTTCTAGCTCATTAACGAGGCATATAAAACGCTTATAAACAAGGGCGTTTACAATTTTTCCTTCACTGTCACCATGTCCGGGGGCGTCAAAGGCGAGCACTTCGTAACCCATTTGTAATAAAAGGGGTACATAATGTTCAAATTTATAGGCGTAACTGCTAAAACCATGCAGTATCATTACTTTTTTACCGTTGGGCTGTGGTGCCTGCCAGCCATATCCAACAATGGCCAATCCTTCAAAATCAACCAATTTAGGGGTCGCTTTTGTAAAAATAGCAGGGCGTTTTTGCGTTATTTTTCGGGAATAGGGCGTGCAAAACAAACGAAAGGCCTCTGAGGCGGCTTTTTCTTTAGACAAATAACCAAGGGTTCTTAATTTGTTTTTATAGTATCCAATGAGTAAGCGTTGACCCAATTTCATTTTCATGTTGCAAAGATAATGACCGGCCGTTGCATAAAAATTTCCTTTTTCGCTACATAAATTGTTCAACGAAATGGGTGTAGCCACATTTTTGAAATACTTTTGCGCTCCAAAGCATCTAGTTATGTATACAGTAAACGTAAAATTTGAACAGAAAGGAGTAGAGCCGGTAACCCTTTCAAATATTGAGCCGGATCAAAGTTTATTAGAAGTTTGTTTGGATAACGGCATAGAACTGCACCATAACTGTGGCGCTGTTTGCGCTTGTAGCACCTGCCATATGTATGTGCATGCGGGCATGGAACACCTCGAGGAATTATCTGACAGAGAAGAAGATTTTATTGATAGAGCTGTAAATCCGCGTATCAATTCTAGACTGGGATGTCAGTGCGTTTTGCAAGCGGGTAGTGGAACCATCGAAATTACCCTTCCTGATCAAACGCAGTTTTTAGGCGAATAATATTAGTTGTAACTTACTTTATCAAAAATAGCTATGAGTCATTTTGAACCACCAATACACTGGGCAGATCATGAAGATATTGCCATGAAATTATATGAGCGCTTTGGCGATGATTTTACGGAAGCAAAAATTTACAGAATTCGTTTTACGGATTTGTTAGAATGGATTTTAGAAACGCCAAATTTTGTAGGTACCAAAGAGCAAAGCACGGAGGGTCATTTAGAAATGATCCAGAGCGCATGGGTGTATGAGTGGAGAGACAATCAAAAATAATTTGAATGCTACATCAGTTTAAAAATATAAATACCATTGTACTTGACGTGGATGGTGTTTTAACCGACGGCACACTGCTTGTGATGCCTGGCGGACTGATGGTAAGACGCATGAATATTAAAGACGGTTATGCACTTCAATTAGCCGTAAAAAAAGGGTATCATGTAGCAGTTATTTCTGGTGGTGATTCACCGGAAGTAAAAGAACGTTTGCTAAAATTAGGCGTAACGGATGTGTACATGAAAGTACATGATAAGTTATCTGTTTTGCAGGAATATTTACTAATTAATGGTTTGGATGCGGCTCATACAGCATACATGGGTGATGATATGCCAGACTATGATGTCATGAAACATGTTGGTATGGCGTCATGCCCCGCCGACGCTGCAACTGAAATCAAGGAACTATCTACATACGTGTCGCCACTTGTTGGCGGTGCAGGTTGTGTGCGCGATTTGATAGAAAAAATTATGCGCGTTAGGGGTGATTGGAGTGAAGACACAACTGTAAGGTCTCAATAATTTTTATACAACAAAACTAATTGCATGAAAAAAATAGCAGCATTTCTGACGCTTATTCGTGCAAGTAATTTAGTTTTTATTGTACTCACTCAGTTTTTATTTGAGTATTGTATTTACCAAAGAATTTACGGTCCATCAACACCTGCTCAGTCTGAACAATTTTGGTTCATTGTGCTAGCATCTGTGCTCATTGCCGCTGCTGGTAATAGTATCAACGATTATTTTGATTTAAATATCGATCAAATAAACAAGCCTACTAAAGTGGTGGTAAACGTAGCCATTAGCAGACGCTGGGTTATATTTTTTCATTTGGTATTGAGTATGCTGGGTTTATTTTTTACAGCCTATGCACTTCCTATACAAACCTATTGGTATTTGGTTTTTGCCAACATGCTATGCATTGTGCTACTATGGGTGTACTCAACCAATTTTAAAAAACAACTGCTTATTGGCAACGTGCTAATTTCTTTATTAACGGCATGGGTCATTCTTATTTTGTTTTTTTCAAAAGCGCCACTGCAATTAAATAATCTATTAGAATCAGGAGATAAAGAAATTCGTTTTTTTAGACTCACTGTTTTGTATGCTTCTTTTGCTTTTATTATTTCACTCATTAGAGAAGTAATTAAAGATGTAGAAGACAGGGTGGGAGATGCAAAGTATGGTTGTCGAACCATTCCTATTGTGTGGGGATTAACAGCTACCAAAGTATTTGTGGCAGTATGGCTTGTTGTACTTATTGCGGTACTTGTAATTTTGCAATTGTATGTGCTCCCCATGGGATGGTGGGAAAGTATTGTTTATTGTGTACTCGCGATTATTGTTCCTTTAATTTGGGTATTTGTAAAATTAGTACCTGCCCAAACAGAAAAAGATTTTGGTAAACTGAGTACGGTTATAAAAATAGTAATGCTTACGGGCATCCTATCCATGGTATTTTTCAGGTATTATTTGTAGAAAACATGAATAAAAAAATTATACTAGCCTCGGGATCTCCCCGCCGAAAAACATTACTCGAATGGGCTGAGGTTTCTTTTGATGTTATTGTACAACCAACGGATGAATCGTATCCAGCAGGGCTTGCTGTAGTTGAAGTGCCCGTTCATATTGCGCGTCAAAAAGCAATGGCCGTTGCGGGTGGCCTTAGTGGAAATGAAATTGTGATTGCAGCCGATACCGTTGTTGTGCTTGGCGATGAAATTATTGGAAAGCCAACCTCTAAAGAAGATGCAGTACATATTTTGTCTAAACTTTCAGGAGCCACACACCGTGTAATTACGGGTGTTGTGATTTTGGATGGCAAGCATGAAACTGCTTTTGCAGATAGTACCACCGTACATTTCCATGTATTAACAACGGAGCAAATTGAGTTTTACGTGGACAAATACAAACCATACGACAAAGCAGGGGCCTATGCCATTCAGGAATGGATTGGTGTGGTAGGGATCAAATCGGTGGAAGGCGATTTTTACAATGTAATGGGTCTTCCGGTGAGCAGGGTGATGCAGGCACTTCAGCAAATGCGTTAGTGCATTATTTTTCACCGCTTTTACCGCCGTTTTATGCAGGCCAACTAAAACTTAAATCTAGTTCCACATCTGGATGCAAGGTCCTTTCTACTGGGCAAGTCCTAGCCACTTTTTCCAAAATTTCTTTTGTTTTTTCGTCTAGTTGCAGGCTTTCAGGGAATTTAATATGTACTATAATTTTACCAATTCTGCGCGGGTCGCTCACCATAATTTTGGTAGCATCGGCGGTAGTGCCATCGAGCGCAATGCCCATACTTTGTGCTTTAATACCCATGGTGGTTACCATACAAGTAGCAAGTGCGGTGGCCACTAAATCGGTGGGTGAAAACCTTTCGCCATTGCCCTGATTGTCTGTGGGGGCGTCTGTTTCGATGGTGGTTCCGCTTTGTAGGTGTGTAGCCTCTGTTCTTAACTTAGTTTTATAAATAATTTGTGCAGTCATTGGTTCAATTTTGCCTTAAATTTACAAGGAACTAATCAAACGAGCGTGAAGAAAATAGTAAATATATCTGCAACCCTTCAAAAAACAGGAGCTATCCTTTTTGCATGCTTTCTTTTTGTGGGTTCGGGATTTGCGCAACAGCGAAAATTATCACCGGCACAGGAAGAAAAATTGCGTTTAAAAAATGAACGCCGTGAAAAAATAAATCAGCTTATTAGGCAAGAAGAAGAGGGCGCCTTGATTTATCAAAAACAAATTGCACAAGGCATTCATTTTAATACCGATGGTTGGAGTGTTTTTTATGAAAAAGGAAAATACAAGTCAATCACAAAAACAAATTTGTGGTGGATCGAAATTGGTGAGCACAAACATCCAAAAGAAGAAAAAACACCAACAGCAAGTTCGGCGCAGGGTTTCATTATTTTGTCCAACTACATATATGGGAAGCAAAATAATTTATACGATGTAAAATTTGGGGTTGGTCAACAAAAATTAATTGGAGGGAAGGGTAATAAAAACGGCGTTGCCGTTTCCGCCATTTATGGCGGCGGCATTAGTGCCGGTTTATTAAAACCTTATTATATCCAAATTCAAAATCAAGCAACACAGCGTCAGGAAGAAATAAAGTATGACAACAATGATCAAATTTTTCTAGATCCTACCATTGTGCTTGGTAAAGGTTCTTTTAGCAAAGGCTTTAATGAAATGCAGATTGTTCCGGGTGGGCATGTCAAGGGCGCCCTACGTTTTGACTATGGCCGCTACAATGAAGTGGTCTCTGCGCTTGAGGTTGGCTTAAAAGCAACTTATTTCTCTAAAAAGATGCCCATCATGCTCTTAAACACCGAAAAAAGCCTCTTCTTTAATGCCTATATTTCTGTGACATTTGGTAAGCGAAAGTGACCTATTTTTGCATCCCAAGCAATCATTTAGAATTTCTATTTCATGCAAGAATTACCTGTTGTCCCAAAAATAGATCCAACAACATCCAAAATACAAAAGCCCAATTGGTTGCGTGTAAAACTGCCCATTGGTGAAAGTTACAAGCACGTAAGAGGCTTAGTAGACACCCATAAACTCCATACCATTTGCGAAAGTGGTAACTGTCCTAATATGGGAGAGTGCTGGGGTGAAGGGACTGCTACTTTTATGATACTCGGTAATGTGTGTACCCGTAGTTGCGGATTTTGCGCAGTAGCCACCGGGCGTCCAGCTCCTGTAGATTTTGATGAACCTCAGCGCGTAGCAGAAGCCATTCATTTAATGAAGGTGAAGCATGCTGTTATTACCA
>JBEGUD010000142.1:0-3211 GCA_041179065.1 Bacteroidota bacterium
GGCTGTGCAGCATATATCGACCCTTTGCGGTCGAGTTACCGCCACCTCCTCTGTCTATGAAACGGCTGCTTGGGGCAATACTAAACAACCTGCCTTTTATAACCAAGCCATATGCGTTGAGACCATACTAGAAGCAGAAACCCTTTTAGAGAGGCTCTTAGCCATAGAACTTGAAATGGGCAGGGTACGCGAAGAAAAATACGGCCCCAGAACCATTGATTTAGACATTTTAATGATCAATGACTTTGTAGTAGACACCCCAACGCTTACCATCCCCCACCCACAAATGCATAACCGCCGTTTTGCGCTACTACCGCTCAATGAAATAGCACCAGCGCTTCTTCATCCTGTTTTAGACAAAACCATACATGAATTGTTATTAAACTGCCCCGACACCCTCGATGTGCAAAAAAAATAAAGGCAAAAGCCAAGTTCGGCTTTATTTTTACCCATTGAGAATGAATGTATATGAAGCATCAGTTTATTACGATTGAAGGGAATATTGGAGCGGGTAAAACAACCCTATCAAACATACTAGCACAAAAACTAAATGCGAAACTCATTTTAGAGGAATTTGCCGACAACCCTTTTTTGCCAAAATTTTACGAAAAGCCGGACCAATATGCATTTCCATTGGAGCTATTTTTTATGGCCGAACGTTATAAACAACTCAAAGATTTTTTACATACTCAAGACCTATTTCAGGAAGTAACCATATCAGATTATTTATTTACAAAATGCTTATTGTTTGCAAAAGTGAATTTGCCAGACGAAGAGTTTAGACTCTATCAAAAACTATTTGATATCATTCACCAACAAATAAGTATTCCGGATATTTTAATTTATTTACACGCCCCCGTTCAAAAACTACAACAAAATATTAAAAAAAGAAACAGAAGTTACGAGCAGGATATTAAAGATGACTACTTATTTAATTTACAGGAAACCTATACCAGCTATATCAAACAACATAATATAAAAACTATTTTTATTGATGCTAGTAACGCCGATTTTATTGGCAATGAAGCACATGTACAAGTTGTTTTAGATGCCCTAGACAAAGATTTGTCTCAAGGTCAACACTATTTTAATTTACCATAACTAGAATACAGCATCATGCAACAAGAAGCTTCTTCTACCACAACAAAACATGACCCGTTTGAAGCTATGCGGATTGCAGAATTCAGGCATCTCATGTTTGGACGTTTTTTATTTATTATGGGGCTTAGAATGATGGGTACACTTGTTGGTTGGTGGATTTACGAACTCACCAATGAACCATTTGCGATTGGGCTTATTGGCTTATCGGAAGTAATTCCTGCTGTTTCATTGTCACTATACGCTGGACATATTATAGATATCAGCGAAAAAAGAAAACTCCTATTAACTGGCGTTGCACTTTATTTTACCTGCGCTATTTTTTTACTATTACTATCTACCAGTTTTACGGCTAGCCAAATAAGCAAACATTGGATTGCCTTTAGTATCTATGTTGCTATATTTTTTACCGGCGTATTTAGATCTTTTACAGGCCCAACATTTGGCACCATACTGTCCGCTATTGTACCTAAAAAAACCATACAAAATGCCACAACTTGGGGACAAGGTGTTTGGCTAGGCGCTTCTGTTACTGGCCATGCCATTGTTGGTTTTTTAATTGCCCTATTAGGAAACACCGGTTCTTTAGCCATTATTTGCACACTCGTTTTTGCTGGTTATTTATTTATGTACCAGCTAAAGCCCAAGCCCTCATTAAATGAGCCTGGAGAGAAAAAAACATTGGAAAGTGTAAAGGAAGGGCTTAGATATGTATATCAAACCAAAGAATTATTTGGCGCCTTAACACTCGATTTATTTGCCGTTTTATTTGGTGGCGCCGTTGCAATGATTCCTGTGTTTGCAAAAGATATTTTAAAAGTAGGGCCCATTGGTTTTGGCTGGCTTAATGCGGCATCTGATATAGGCTCGGTGGTCGTAATTATATTATTAACTGCTTTTCCATTAAAAAAAGCACAGGGAAAAAAATTACTTATTTCAGTAGCCATTTTTGGAATTTGCATTATCGTGTTTGCCCTATCAAAATTATTCTGGCTCACCTTTGCCGTACTGCTCATTAGCGGCATTGTAGACGGCATAAGCGTTGTCATACGTGGCACCATATTACAACTCAAAACGCCCGACAATATGCGCGGGCGTGTAATGAGTGTAAATTCTATGTTTATTAATAGCAGCAATGAATTTGGCCAATTTGAAAGTGGCGTTGCTGCTAAAATGATGGGCGTAGTTCCCAGTGTTGTTTTTGGTGGATGTATGACACTATTAGTCGTGATTATCACTTGGTTTAAAGCGCCAACACTCAAAGAAATGGAATACTAATCCGGTATTACTAATTTATTATTACTTCTATTTACATCCGCCATTCTTAATGATGGATCAATTTCGATGGACTTAATATCTTTAATAGATTTAGTAATCGCTAGTTGATAAACAGGATCTACCCATTTCCATGCCGCATGCACTGTTCGAGGCGTATTACCCTCGGCAGGTTTTTCGCCAAATTGTAAATTAAGCGGCACATAATGCATTTCTTGGGAACCGTCTTTGTAGGTCACTAAAACATCAATAGGCATTGGCAGTTTTCCTACGCGTTTAATGGCAATATTTGTTTTATCATTAACAAGGTTGATGTCCCCTACTGCATAATCAATTGTTTTGGTAGAATTGATCCAATACTCTTTGTACCAATCAAGCTCCAATCCACTTCTTTTTTCTGCAACACGTACAAAATCATTTGGATTGGGATGTTTAAATCGCCATGCATTGTAATAATCAATTAATACTTGGTCTCTTACAGAATCTCCAATAACATAACCCAATTGACTCATAAATACAGCTCCCTTACTATAAGACGAAGCGCTATAGGCAAGGTTGGTATTGTAATGATCTGAATGGGTACTTGCAGGTTCATCAAACCCACTTTTAGTTAAGCTAACATAACTTCTATAAGATCCGTCATATGGGAAACCCTTGCTCCCATTAAGCTGCGCTAATACACGCGTACTCGCATAATCGGTAAATCCTTCATCCATCCATGGATACAATGACTCGTTAGAACCCATTAACATTTGATACCAGGTATGCATCCACTCATGAATGGCAGTTCCAACACTAGCACTTTTAATAAGCGTAGACATTGGGTATTCCATACCAC
>JBEGUD010000143.1:0-6997 GCA_041179065.1 Bacteroidota bacterium
AATAAACTCAAAACTAGATAAAACAAAAAGAAACGATCTAACACCTTATCTAAAAATAACAAAATCAACAAAAACAGCACCAAATTTTTCACGCTTGGTTTTAAACACCAAATCCTGCTCATCAATTCTGATTGCTGTTACATTGGTAGGTACAGAAACAACATCTAATTTATAGATGTCCCAAAGCTCTGCAGCTTCCGTTTCGGCAGTACCCGTCATACCACAAAGTTTGTGGTACATTCTAAAATAGTTTTGTAAAGTAACGGTTGCGTAAGTTTGTGTAGCCGCTTCAATTTTTACATTTTCTTTGGCTTCAATAGCTTGGTGTAAACCATCAGAATATCTACGACCATCTAGTATACGACCTGTTTGCTCATCTACAATTTTTACAGAACCATCCATTACCACATACTCAATGTCTTTATCAAAAAGCGTGTAAGCTTTTAGTAATTGTTGAACGGTATGGATACGATCGGCCTTAACAGAATAGTCATTAATGATCGCTTCTTTTTGTTGCAGTTTTTCTTCGGCAGCTAAAGCTGATTTATCTATTGAAGAAAGTGATAAACTAATATCAGGTAACACAAAAAACTGTTGGTCTTCACCAGCTTTGGTAATGAGCTGAATTCCTTTATCGGTAAGCTCTACAGAGTTGCTTTTTTCGTCGATGTAGAAATAAAGTTCTTCATCGGCAATAGGCATTTCACGAGACTGATCTGCGAGGTAATAATTTTCGGCTTTTTGTAGTTTCACACGAATACCTGGCTCACTTAAATATTTAATGAGGGCGTTGTTTTTAGGAAGTCCTCTATGTGCTCTAAATAAAGCAAGGCCGCCATCTTTAGGATCATCGTTGCCTTCTGCAATTTTCTTTTTGGCTTCAATTAAAAATTGATTGGTGGCACGCTTTTGTGCATCCACTAATTTTTCGATGCGCGGCTTTAATTCAAAAAATTGTTGCTCGTTGGTGTTGTGTCCTACTGGACCAGAAATAATAAGTGGCGTACGCGCATCATCAATTAATACCGAATCCACTTCATCCACCATGGCAAAATGATGTTTGCGTTGCACCATTTCCTGTGGTGTATGCACCATGTTATCACGGAGGTAATCAAAACCAAATTCGTTGTTGGTACCGTAGGTGATATCTGCTAAATAAGCATTACGACGTGACTCACTATTAGGATCATGCTTGTCAATACAATCTACGCGAAGTCCAAGCCACTCAAATATGGTTCCGTTCCACTCGCTATCACGTTTTGCGAGGTAATCGTTCACTGTTACGATGTGCACACCCTCACCTGCTAATGCATTTAAATAGGCTGGAAGTGTTGACACGAGGGTCTTTCCTTCACCAGTAGACATTTCAGCAATCTTGCCTTCGTGTAGTACACTACCACCAATTAACTGTACGTCATAGTGTACCATATTCCAGGTAACTTTTCCGCCAGCAGCTGTCCAAGTATTTTTAAAAACACTTTGTTCGCCTTTAATAGATATGTAATCTTTTTTAACACTAAACTCGCGGTCTAGTGGTGTAGCCGTTGCAACAAGTTCTTCATTGCTAGAAAATCTACGTGCTGTTTCTTTTACAACTGCAAAAGCTTCTGGTTGAATTTCCGCAAGTACTTCTTCAATTTTTTGATCGCGCTCTTTATTTAAAGTGTCTACCTCTTTATAGATAGCATCACGCTTGTGAATTTCGGTATCACTTAACGCATCCGCTATTTGTTTTTTCTCAGCTATTTGCGCATCTATCGCTGTCAAATGATTTTGAATTCTTTGCTTAAACTCAGCTGTCTTTCCTCTTAATTCGTCATTGGTTAAACTAGCATAAGACGCAAAAAAAGTATTGGCCTTTTCTACAATTGGAAGTATCTTTTGAACATCTTTCTCGCTCTTACTGCTTCCAAATAATTTGGTTATAAATTTCAACATATTGTTAAATAAACTGTTTTAGAAAAAATATATTACTCAAAAAGAGTGCGGCATTTAAATTTGCGTCAATTTGGCACTCTATATCAAGGCCGCCAAAGGTAAAGATTTTAGAGCGGTTGTAAACGGGTTACAAAGAACTGATTATGAACAAGATTATAGCTAGCAAAGGTTGGACAATTGGGATTTGGTTGTTTTTAGCCATTTTGGGGGCTACCGGTCCCGTATTTAGCCAAAATAACCCATCGGATTCGGCCCAAACAACTGTAAACGACAGTATCCAACTTCCCCTGCCGGAGGCTGTTGCCATGGAAAGAATCAACATAACAAGGGGTTACATGACCGCCCTGGGTGCCTGGGGTCTTGTGAATGTGGTACAGGGTAGCATTTCAACCACCAACACCGTGGGGCCAGAACACTATTTTCATCAAATGAGCGCTTATTTTAACGCGGTTAATGTGGGGATTGCAGCTGTAGGCTTTTTAGGCATCAAAAAGCAGCTTTTAAAAACCAATACCCTGGCATCAGAGATACAAGCACAGCAAAAAATTCAAAAAATACTCCTCATTAACAGCGCTTTAGACGTTGGTTACTTTGCTACAGGACTATTAATGCGTAATAGCGGGATCAAAAACCAGAACGCCAAAATACAAGGATACGGGGGCAGTATTATGCTGCAAGGGGCGTTTTTACTCGTTTATGACCTTTTACAATTTGGGGCCCACCACAAAAACGGAAAAAGATTGGGTCAAAAATTTGGTATTTGGACCCTTGGCCCAACACCTTCTGGCATGGGACTCGCCTACCGTTTTTAGGTCTAAAATGACGGTTCATTCTTTCTTGAAAACTTCTTTATGGAATTTCAGCGTCTTTCTGCTACTTTTGCCCCCGAAAACGAGTAATATTTAATACCATGGCAGGTCAATTAAAAGAGGTTAGAAATAGGATTAAAAGTGTACAAAGTACGCAGCAAATTACCAAGGCAATGAAAATGGTGAGTGCGGCTAAATTACGCCGTGCGCAAGACGCCATTACCCAAATGCGCCCTTACGCGCAAAAGCTACAAGAAATGCTGAGCAATATTGTAAGCACGACAGAGGGTGATTTGTCTATTAAATTAGCAGAAACCAGAACGGTAGAAAACGTTTTATTAATTGTTATCACTTCTGATAGAGGTTTATGTGGTGGTTACAACGCCAACCTTATTAAACTTGCAAAAAGCACCATCGCCGAAAAATATAGCAGCCAATTTAATAAAGGCAATGTTACCATTTGGAACATTGGCAAAAAAGGATACGAGAGTTTAACCAAAGCAGGTTACACCACCGATGCTACTTTTAAAGATATCTTTTTACAATTAAGTTTCGAAAACGTGCAAGCTGCTGCAGCTGCTGCGATGAAAGCATTTGAAGACAAAACTTTTGATGCCGTAGAAGTTATTTATTCTGAATTTAAAAACGCAGCTTCACAAGAATATAAAGCAGAAGCTTTTTTACCGATTCCAAAAGTAAAAGGCACGGGTGCTGCAATAAAATCGGACTTTATTTTTGAGCCAGCTAAAGAGGAATTGATAGCAGAGCTCATGCCAAAAATATTAAACACACAATTATTCAAAGCAGTGCTTGATTGTAATGCAAGTGAGCATGGAGCGCGTATGACCGCAATGGACAAAGCGAGCGAAAATGCCAACGAACTCTTAAAGTCGCTTAAAATTAGCTACAACAGAGCACGTCAGGCAGCCATCACCACAGAACTTACAGAAATTGTAAGTGGCGCAGCAGCACTTCAAGGATAATTTTTAATACCTGTTTATGGAGATTAGCGAAATCATACCACATATAGAAGTTCTCATTTTTGCAAGTGAAAAACCACTTACATCACCTGATATTGTTGAGTTAATCAACAATACTTTTGGCTTTTTAGAAGAGCGCATTAGTACCGATCAAGTGGATGCTGCTGTAAATGGAATTAAAGAAAAGTATGACTCCGAATTTTATCCATTTGAAGTGAGAGAGAGCGGCGGTGGCTGGCAGTTTTTAACTAAAAAAGATTACCACCAAACTATTGCACAACTTAACGGCGACAAATTTTTAAAGCGCCTTTCTAACGCTGCACTAGAAACCCTTGCGATCATTGCTTATAAGCAACCAATCACCAAAGGTGAAATTGAATCTATTAGAGGCGTTAACACCGATTATAGCATTCAAAAGTTATTAGAAAAAGAACTCATTTTAATTAGTGGCCGCAGTGAAAACATGCCGGGTAAACCACTTTTATACGTTACTTCTAAAACATTCATGGATTATTTTGGTATTAACAGCCCAGAAGATCTTCCTAAAATTAAAGAAGTACTTGCCGAACAGTTAATTGAAGGCACCATTGTAAACCCCGAAGACTTTACCGATCAAAACGTAGCTAATGCTACTGAGTTTGAAGAAGAAAGCGCTATTATTGAAACTGAAACCCCTTCTAACGAAGACCCCATTGATGATTTGGCTGCGCTATAAAACGAGGCTTTTGACACAGAAGATGATGGCAATTTTAGCGAGTCTGATAACTTTGAAGAGGGTGATGAAGATGATTCTGACAACGCTTCTGAAGAAGACGAGAATTCAGACAAGGATCCTGCCTAAAAAATGCCTCGAAGTGTTATCTTCGTGGGCCTATGTCACATTTACTTTCCAACGAACAACTCATTGCAGCTGCCAACAGTTTTGGCACTCCACTTTATGTGTATGATGCTGCCAACATTGAAGCGCAGTATAGTGCTTTAACCACTGCTTTTGCAGGGCAACCTGTCAAGTTTTTTTATGCGAGTAAAGCACTCACCAATATCAATATTTTAAAGCTCATGCTTAACATGGGCTGCGCCGTTGATTGCAGTTCTATCAATGAAGCACACCTTGCTATCAAAGCAGGGCACGCACCTAAAAATATTTTATACACGAGTAATGGCATTCATTTTAGTGAAATTGAAACTGCCGTTTCGCTAGGTATACATGTCAACATTGACAGCTTATCCAACCTAGAAAAATTTGGAAAAAAATATGGCAGCAGCTATCCTGTTGGCATCAGACTTCGTCCAAATATTATGGCGGGTGGTAATTTAAAAATTTCTACAGGTCATGATAAAAGCAAGTTTGGTGTGCCACTTGAACAGTTAGATGAACTACTTGCTATTATTGATACCTATCAAATTAATATTGCAGGATTACATATTCATACGGGAAGCGAAATTAAAGACGTGTCTGTTTTTATGAAAGTAACAGATGTGTTTTTTGATTTGGTTCCTAAATTTCCAAAGTTGCAATTTTTGGATTTAGGCGGTGGGTTTAAAGTGCCGTACAAAGCCGGCGACCCTTCTACCAATATCAATGAGCTTGCCCATGAAATTCAAAAGTTTCAAGAAAAATTACAAAGCACTTATGCGCGCAGTTTTGAACTGTGGTTTGAGCCGGGTAAATATATGGTTAGTAAAGCTGGGTATTTTATTACAGAAGTTAATGTCATCAAGCAAACACCGAGCATCACTTTTGCAGGCGTTAATAGTGGCTTTAACCACCTCATTAGACCTATGTTATACGAGGCCTACCACGAAATCAAAAATCTATCTAACCCTAACGGCGATTTAGCCACCTATGATGTAGTAGGTAATATTTGTGAAACTGACACCTTTGCTTCTGATAGACAAATTCCAACAATAAGCGAAGGCGATTTATTGGTTTTTGAAAATGCGGGCGCCTATGGCTTTGAAATGGCTAGTAATTTTAACTCCCGCTATAAGCCAGCCGAGGTGATGATCATAAAAGGCGAAGCCAAACTGATCAGACAAAGAGATACCTTTGAAGACCTTACAAGAAATCAAATTGAAGTTTTGTAAGCTCAACACCACTCAACCATGATTGAATTAAAAAATATTAGCAAAAGTTTTGGAGAAAAAACTATCATTGAAGACATCAGCGCTTCGATGATTGCTGGTAAATGCAATTTAATTATTGGAACCAGTGGTAGCGGCAAAACCGTACTTACAAAGTGCATGGTTGGACTCTTTAAACCAGAAATAGGTCAAATTCTATTTAATGGAAAAGACATGCTACTCATGGATAACAATGAGCGCAAAGAATTAAGACAACAAATTGGAATGCTGTTTCAGGGAACTGCATTATTTGATTCTATGACTGTAGAAGAAAATGTACTATTCCCACTTCACATGTTTACCAACTGGACCCTCGCCGAAAAGAAAAAAAGAGTAGACGAAGTGCTAGCTCGTGTTAATCTAGTAGACGCTCATAAAAAATATCCTTCAGAAATTAGTGGTGGTATGAAAAAAAGAGTGGGTATTGCGCGCGCCATTGTACTCAATCCAAAATATCTTTTTTGTGACGAGCCTAACTCAGGCCTCGATCCGCAAACATCCATGGTGATTGATAAACTCATCCAAGAAATTACTGCTGAATTTAATATTACCACTATTGTGGTAACCCACGACATGAATAGTGTGATGGAAATTGGCGAGCATATTCTTTACTTACACCAAGGAAAGAAACAGTGGGAAGGCACCAATCAAGATATCATCTATTCCAAAGACGACCTTCTGAATAAATTTATATTTGCCTCTTCTTTTTTACAGGACGCAAAGCAAATGCGTATGTTAGAAGATGAGCAGGCAAAAAAATAATCCCTCCCCCTATGAAAAAAATCAGCAACCTTTTTTTAGCAGTACTATTATTGGGTGTGCTTAACAATGCAACCGCACAAGATAATGCCCCCGTAAGACCTGATGCCCCTTACTTAACCAATAAAAATATTCCGGCATTTAACCTCCTACTTATTGATGGAAAAAATTTTACGCAAAATAATATTCCGGACTTTAAATACACCCTAATTATATACTTTAGCCCCGACTGCGGGCACTGCCAACATGAGGCCACAGAAATGGTAAAAAATATAGACAGCCTTAAACATGTTTATTTTGTATGGGCCGGCAGCAGAAGTATACCAGAACTTAAAGCCTTTTCAGAAAAATACGGCCTCAATGCCCTCCCCAATGTAGTGTGCGGTC
>JBEGUD010000144.1:0-4761 GCA_041179065.1 Bacteroidota bacterium
GAAGTGAATGCTACAGATATTAGCGTAAATGTTTTAACCAACGTTAAACTTGCTACTACACTCAATCAAAATGGAATGGAAATCAAGCAAAATACACAAGGCACCATTAAGGCTAAGCGTATTTACGATGCTAAAACAGGATTGTTAAAATCTGAAACTGCTACTGGCGCACTAAAAGGCACCATGAATGTAATGGGGCAGGATGCACCTATCGATTTAAAAGTAACAACAAAATCAAGTGTAGTACCTATGTAATAAGGTACCACACTTGACACTATATTTTATTTTTTGGGAGCGGGTAGTTTTGTAGATACAAAATTAGCCGCTTCTTTATTTCCGGCCTTTTCTAAGCTCGTTACAAGCCCAGTAAGTCCTTTGTTAATCATTGGAGAGATCTGCGGCTTATAAGCCTCAGGAACAGATTCTCTGAAGTTTACAATCGCATCAACACCTTCTTTAATTTTTGCCTCATCATTTGTTTTGCCTAAAAAGAAAGCAATTTGATTCGTCATCTGAATTTTTTCCATGGTTAAGCCCATTTTGTTAAAGCTGCTCATGATAAAATCATAAGAACTCGCATCACCAAAACGGATACTATTTTCGATTAATGTAGCGTTTAATCGTCCTTTAGATGGTTGCTTATTAAGTAACACAGTCATTTTTTTACCTGCAGCACTATCAATATCTGTAAGGGCTCTTAATGCAGATCCTGCAACGGTGTAGCTAGAATCGTAACATGCATTTGTAAATAAATCGGCTAAGATTTCGCTACGCTGCATGCCTAAATAATCAATAGCAGCGGCTCTTGCAAGGCGTGAAGGATCTTTTTTAGCTATTTCCACCGCTTTATTAATTACAACAGCATCAGAAGCAAGTCTTGTAAATGCATTGATTGCAAAAGATCTAATTCGGAAAGAGGTATCTGATAAAGCAGCCAATAAAACTTTTCTGCCAAGCTCACTTTTTGCATTGTCAATATCATACATGAAAGCAACGGCTTCTCTTCTGTCTAAAAAGTTACCAGCATGAAAGTACTGGTGCGCATAGGCTTCAAGCGTTTTGGTATCCTTTTTTTCTGCTAATAAAATTTTATCAGCGTCTACATTGATATTGTCTGGCTTAGCTGGTACGGTAAAATTAAAAGTGTCTACTTTATTTTCGGCCCATACCATATGACGTGTTTTTGTATCGCCATTCCATACGTCTATATTAATAGGAAGTTTAAATACCTTATCGCCTTTTTGAGTTTGTGCAACAATGGCAGAAGCGGTATGAGTGGCTTCATTGTAAGCATAGCTAATTTCTAATTTAGGATGTCCGCTACCAAAATACCACTGGTTAAAATACCAGTTAAGGTCTTTACCAGATACTTCTTCAAAAGCCATTCTTAATTTATGTGCACTTCCGTTACCAAATTTATTGGCGCTTAAATATTTGTTGAGTGCTGTAAAAAAAGCATCATCACCAATGTAATTACGTAACATGTGTAATATGCGTCCGCCTTTATTATAGCTAACTGCGTCAAACATATCTTCTTTGTCATTGTAATTAAAACGCACTAAATCTTTGTTTTGAGAGCCGCTAAATAAGTAGCCCTGCATTTCATTGTAGTGTTCAAATAAAGCTTCGTCTTTACCTAGTTTGTGCTCCCACCATAATAGTTGGCTATAATTGGCAAAGCTTTCATTAACGGTTAAGTTACTCCAGCTTTCTGCAGTTACATAATCGCCAAACCACTGATGAAATAATTCGTGCGCAATGGTAGACTCCCAACTATTGCCATCCATTAATTCGCGCGCATCTTGTTGCGCGCTTTCTTGGTGAAGGGTAGCGGTGGTATTTTCCATCGCACCACTCACATAATCACGCGCAGTCATTTGCGCATATTTAGCCCAAGGATATTCTACACCTAGTTTTTTTGAGAAAAACGCCATCATAGCAGGGGTTTCACCAAATATCTTACGTGCTACTTTTTCGTATTCTTTTTCTACATAATAGCTTACTTCTTTTCCTTTATAGGTATCTTTTACAACGGAATAATCACCCATGCCAATAAAAAATAAATAAGGGGCATGCGGTTGTTTCATTTCCCAAGTATCTGTTCTAGTACCATCGTTATTTTTAACTTGACTCGTTAGTAAACCATTGGATAAACTCACAAATTTAGCAGGCACTTTTAATCTAAATGTTTGTGTAGATTTTTGATTGGGCTTATCAATAGTAGGCACCCATACCGATGTTCCTTCTGTTTCGCCTTGGGTCCAAACCTGTGTAGGCTTGTTTTTTTCGGTACCCATTGGGTTAATAAAATATAAGCCCTTTGCATCTGTGATAGCTGCGCTACCAGTGCCTTTGTACTCATTTGGCTTTGCTACGTAACTAATATAAACCGTGTAGTTTTCGTTTTTTATATAGCTTTTATCAAGCGCTATGGTAAGCGTCATGCCATCGTTTGTAAACTTAAGGGGCGTATTTTTTCCGTTTTTTACAACGGCCACTTCTTTAACGTCCATCCCTTTTGCATCAAGCACTAAACTGTTAGTAGGGTAGTGGTGCGGATGTAGTGTAAGTTTTACTTTACCAATAAGTGTAGCGTTTGAAAAATCAAAACTGGCGTCTAGTTCTGTGTGCACTAGGTCATTTGTTTTGGTGGCTACTGCCTGATACACTTCTTTTTTTGGTGCTACTGCTGGTTTTGTTTGCGCGCCTACCTGAAGGGTAAGTACAAAGGCCAAGCAGCCTATCATTCCTATTTTTTTCATACTTTTTAATTAAGGCCATAAAGATAATAGAGCCATTCAATTGTATGTACTGCATTTATTATGAGCGGCATATTTTAACTTTCTTATAGAAAGAAGTAGTTTTGAGGCAATCAATCTTATATAGATGTCAAGGTATTTTATAGAAGTGGGGTATGAGGGAACTACTTTTTGTGGATTCCAAATACAAGATGGACAGGAAACGGTCCAATCTGTGGTGACAAGGGCACTTGATATGGTTTTAAAGGAGCCTTGCTCCCTTACGGGCTCTTCTCGCACCGATTCTGGGGTGCACGCCAGGCAAAATTTCTTTCATTTCGATACCGATATCACAATAACAGCCAAACATATATATAGTATCAATTCCATTTTGCCGCCAACGGTTGTTGTTCATGCGGTGTATGCAGTAGGAGCAGATGCCCATGCCCGTTTTGATGCGCTGGCCAGAACCTATACCTATACCGTTACTACTAAAAAAGATCCCTTTTTAATTGATAAAGCTTGGCATTTTCCATTTCCTGTGGCGCTAGAAACCTTGCAGGCCATGGCTTTGGAGCTTCCTAACCACCAAGATTTTGAATCTTTTTCTAAAAAAAACGCTGGCAACAAAACCAATATTTGTAGTATCGAACTATCAAGTTGGCAGGCAGTTAGTTCAAGTTCTTTTACCTATACCGTTCGGGCCAACCGCTTTTTGAGGGGTATGGTGCGTGGTTTAGTAGGTACGATGCTTCGTATTGCCAGACAATCTGAGTCTAAAGAGGCGGCCATTGCAGCTTTTAAAGCAGTGATTGAAGCAAAAGATCCTAGTTTATGTGATTTTAGTACCCCCGCTAAAGGCTTGGTTTTAGAAACAGTAGCTTATCCAACTACCACCTTAAATAGGTCCATATAGGCTCTAAATGAGCGAGTTATACCTTTAATTTAATTTATTTTAAAAATATTTTGGCGCCAAAACCCTTTACTGGCCTGCATTTGATTAAAATCTATTGAAAATCAATGCAAAAAGATTTGGCAGAAAGAAATTCACGCTTATCTTTGCAACCCGCTTTGAAAAAAGAGGGTGTTCTTTGAGACAAGTTTTACAGATAAAGGCAGAAAAAAATTCCAAGTTTTTTCAAGAAAAATTTGGTGGGTCAAAAATGATCCCTATCTTCGCCGCCCGTTCAACAAAACGGGAGTTCTTGTAAAAGCAGTGTGAGGGGTTTAACGAAATTTTCTAGTATTTATTTTATATAAATTTTGCTAGTTCAAAATAACCTCTTATCTTTGCCCTCCGTTTATAAAAAACGGGTTTTCTCAAGTAGTTCTTAATTTGAATTTTTAGGTCAAAAACATCCAGTAAAAAACAAGTTTTTTTACAAATATTTTTGGCCAGTAAAATATCGGCCCTTACCTTTGCACCCCCAATAAAATGGGAAAGGCTTAAGTAAAGCCAAAAGATCTTTGAAAGTTTGGAAGTAACAGCACAATAAAACATAATTACAAATTAGTTTTCTTGTAAGGTTTAAGTAATCAAAAAAAATAACAAAACATATCCGACGTTAATTTCGATTAATTTGAGATTATAGTCAGATCAAACAACATTTACAATGGAGAGTTTGATCATGGCTCAGGATGAACGCTAGCGGCAAGCTTAATACATGCAAGTCGTGGGGCAGCATGAAGTAGCAATACTTTGATGGCGACCGGCAAACGGGTGCGGAACACGTACACAACCTCCCGATAAGTGGGGAATAGCCCAGAGAAATTTGGATTAATACCCCGTAACATTGCGATGTGGCATCACATTGCAATTATAGCTTCGGCGCTTATTGATGGGTGTGCGTATGATTAGATAGTTGGCGAGGTAACGGCTCACCAAGTCTACGATCATTAGCTGATGTGAGAGCATGATCAGCCACACGGGCACTGAGACACGGGCCCGACTCCTACGGGAGGCAGCAGTAAGGAATATTGGTCAATGGACGCAAGTCTGAACCAGCCATGCCGCGTGAAGGAT
>JBEGUD010000145.1:0-14696 GCA_041179065.1 Bacteroidota bacterium
CCGCAGCCAGAATCGTATTGGGGTAATGTTAACCCGGTTGGGCCAAGAGGTGTATATGACGAAGCCAAACGTTTTATGGAATCAATAACAAGGGCTTACCATACTTTTCATGGAGTAGAAACTAGAATTGTACGCATATTTAATACCTATGGCCCACGCATGCGACTCAATGATGGCAGGGCTTTACCGGCTTTTATTGGGCAAGCACTTAGAGGTGAAGACCTTACCGTTTTTGGTGATGGCTCTCAAACAAGAAGCTTTTGTTATGTAAGTGATTTGATAGAAGGTATTTACAGACTCTTGTTAAGTGATTATTCGATGCCTGTAAATATTGGAAACCCGCACGAAATTTCATTAAAAGATTTTGCAGAAGAAGTGTTAAAATTAACGGATGCTGGCGTAAAAATAATTTACAAACCACTTCCGGTAGATGATCCAAAGCAGCGTCAGCCAGATATTACCAAAGCATCTGAACTCTTAGATTGGGCCCCAACCGTTTCTCGTGCCGAAGGGCTTCAAAAAACCTATGCATATTTTAAATCACTACCAAAGTCGGAGTGGACCAAGCAACCTAAAAGTTTTTCTTAAATTGCCTAATAATGTCTAAACCGCTCATCGTTGTTACAGGAAAAAATGGACAGTTAGGTTCTGAATTAGAGTTGCTCGCTCCGTCATTTATGCATGCATATGATTTTATATTTGCGGATAGAGCATTACTCGATTTGTCTTCTAACAACTCTATTGATAATTTTTGTGCAGCGCACAAGCCTGCAGTTGTAATTAACTGTGCAGCCTACACGGCCGTTGATAAAGCAGAAGCGGATCGAGAAGTAGCACATCAAATTAATGCTGTTGCCGTTGGAAAACTAGCAGCATATTGCAAAGAAATGGGAGCCTTATTTATTACCGTTTCTACCGATTACGTTTTTGATGGTAATGGCATAAGCCCATACCTGCCTTCTGATACAACAGACCCTATTAATTTTTATGGGGCCTCAAAAGCAGCAGGTGAAAAGTTAGCATTAGCAAATAATCCGGAAAGTATCATTATTAGAACCTCATGGGTGTATAGTAGGTTTGGGAATAATTTTGTTAAAACCATGATACGTTTAATGGGTGAACGCCCTTCCTTAAATGTGGTGGGTGATCAAATTGGTGCACCAACATACGCAGCTGATTTAGCGGCTACTATCATGCATGTTGTGGCACAAAAAATAGCAGGTAATAAACACAGTGGCATTTATCATTACAGTAATAGTGGTGCTATTAGTTGGTTTGATTTTGCGGTAGCTATCGCTGAAATAATTCACTCAAATTGTGTGGTTGCTAAAATTGGCTCAGAGGCATTTCCAACACCCGCCAAAAGGCCTCATTATTCATTAATGGATTGCAGTTCCATCATTCAAGATTTTGGTGTGAATCAGCCAGATTGGAAAAACAGTTTACAAGTTTGTATACCACTGATTCAAAAATAATCATGTCCTTATTAGTGCATAAAAAAAGCCGCAATAAAATTGCGGCTTTTTAATTTGGTTGCCCGACCTGGATTCGAACCAAGACAAACTGCACCAAAAACAGTCGTACTACCATTATACTATCAGGCAATCCTGTCATTCATTTCTGAATGGGGTGCAAAAATAGGGTGCAACTTAAAATTTTCCAAATATTTTAGACTCGTTTTTCGCTAAAACCCTCAAAATCAGACTATAATTTAGCGCTGGGCTCCAAAATGACACTCACTTTGTTCAAATGTTTTATATTTAAAGGACAAAATATTAAACCCATGCAAAAATTACTCTTGTTATCCGTTTTTATAGGCTGTTTGTTTTTACTCTCTTTTAGAGATGATAAAAAGAAAAAGATTGTATTTTTTGGGGACTCTATCACCGAAGCGGGTGCAAAACCCGGTGGTTATATTAAAATGATGGAGCAGATGCTTGCAAATGCAGGTAAGGCTCAAAAATATGAATTGGTAGGTGCGGGAATTGGTGGCAATAAAGTATATGATTTGTACCTCCGTATGGAAAACGATGTGCTCGCAAAAAATCCGGATATCGTTGTTATATATATAGGTGTAAATGATGTGTGGCATAAAGCATCATCTGGAACGGGTACCGATTACTGGAAGTTTGGTCCTTTTTATGAAGCCCTTGTTAAAAAAATTCAAGCATCTGGCGCTAAAGTAGTGGTTTGTACACCTGGGGTAATTGGTGAAAGAACAGACAATAGCAATCAACTAGATGGCGATTTAAATTTATACAGCAAATGGATTCGTGATTTTAGTGCTAAAAATAATTTGCCATTAGTAGATGTACGCAAAGTTTTTTTGGACTATAATATAGCCAACAATCCTAACAATCAGGAGTCTAAAATTTTAACCACCGACCGCGTGCATTTAAATGAAAAAGGCAATGCAGTATTAGCAGAAGCGATGTGGAATGTGCTTGGTGCTTTATAAATAGATAACGCTAACCACGAACTATTCGGCAATCACCAAGTAATAGTTTTTCTTTCCTTTTTGGAGTAATACGTATTTGCCTTGTAAAAGATCCTGAGATTCAATACTTGTTTTTTCTGGTGCTATTTTGGTTTTATTTAAACCAAGTCCGCCAGCGATAAACATTTTTTTGGCTTCGCCTTTACTTGGGAAAATATTGGTATCAACGAGTAGGTCTATCAGGTCGTAACCATTAGCTAGTGAAGCTTTGCTCACTTTTGCGGTAGGCACGCCTTCCATTACTTGCAATAGTTCGTTTTCATTTAAGCTTTGTAAAACTTCGGTGGTGGCGTTACCAAATAATATTTCTGAAGCTTTAACTGCAAAGTCATAATCGGCACTACTGTGCACCCAAGTAGTTAAGCACTCCGCTAATTTCTTTTGTAATAATCTTAAGTGTGGCGCAGCTTCATGCTCCGTTAATAACGATTCAATTTGCGCAACTGGTAAGAGCGTAAATATTTTAATCCAACCTTTTGCATCTTCGTCAGAAGCGTTTAACCAAAACTGATAAAACTGATAAGGGCTTGTTTTTTTAGGATCCAACCAAATATTTCCTTTTTCTGTTTTACCAAATTTGCCACCATCAGCTTTTTTTATGAGTGGGCAAGTAAATGCAAAAGCTTCGCCACCAGTTTTGCGTCTGATAAGTTCGGTGCCAGTGGTGATGTTTCCCCACTGGTCACTTCCGCCCATTTGAAGTTTGCAATTTTTGTTTTGGTATAGCCAGTAAAAATCGTAACCCTGTATAAGCTGGTAGGTGAATTCGGTGAAGCTCATACCCGTGTCACCTTCTAATCTCTTTTTTACACTGTCTTTGGCCATCATGTAATTGACCGTGATATGTTTGCCTGCATCTCTAATAAAAGAAAGAAAATTAATTTCTTTAAACCAGTCATAGTTATTTACCATAACGGCTGCATTTTTTTTAGATGCATCAAAGTCTAAAAACCTTTCTAATTGTTTGCGAACACCTTCTTGGTTATGGAGTAACACTTCTTCTGACAATAAATTGCGCTCTTCACTTTTGCCAGAAGGATCGCCCACCATACCGGTAGCCCCACCTACAAGTGCGTATGGTTTATGCCCGGCATTTTGCAAATGAACAAGTAGTAAAATAGGCACAAGGCTTCCAATATGTAAACTATCTGAAGTAGGGTCAAATCCAATATACCCAGATACCATTTCTTTAGCCAATAGTTCTTCGGTACCTGGCATCATATCCTGAATCATGCCTCTCCAACGTAGTTCTTCAATCAAACTCATAACAGTGTGCTTATTTGTTGCAAAAGTAAGGAATAGTTAGTAGGGGTATTACGGGTTCAAGCCGTTATTTTTGCAGTATGAATAAAGTTGGAGATGGAACACGCGTGTTACATTTTTTAGTGGATACGCTACTTTTTTGGATACTCGCTGTGCTGTTATACAAGTGGTGGAATTTCCATGTGTTGTATTGGGGGTATATGCACCTCAATTTTGGCTGGTTTTTCTTTGGATCCTTATTTATTTACTACTTTATTTTTGAGCTCCTTTTTGCTAAAACGCCCGCTAAATGGCTTACTGCTTCTAAGGTGGTTTCAGCAAAAAGCGAACCTGGTAAATTCATAAAAGCAAGCCTGGGTCAAATTTTTATCCGCTCTTTAGCTAGGCTCATTATCATTGACCCATTTTTTATTCCGTTTTTAGGAAACACATTGCACGATTATTTGAGTGGAACTATGGTGGTAGAGTCGTAATTTTGCAGCCTACTTATGGCAAAGATTGGCATTAATATCGCAACTGGTAGCCTTCAAAAGGCTGAAATGATTGTAGGAATAGATTTAGGCACTACCAATAGTTTGGTGGCCATTATTCATCCCGAAACCAAGCAACCCGTTGCTTTAAAGGAACATGATAGCTCCAGTTTGGTGCCAAGTGTGGTGCACTTTGATGTTTTTGGCAATCCAGAAGTAGGACAGGGGGCTAAACGTTTTTTAGAAACAGACCCTGCAAATACCATATTTAGTGCCAAGCGCCTTATGGGTAAGAGCTATAAAGATGTGAGCCAGAGTGCGGGCTATTTTACCTACAAAGTCATTGATGACAATACCGATGCACTCGTTAAAGTGCAGGTAGGTTCGAGCTTTTATTCTCCCACCGATTTATCTTCTTTTATACTGGCTGAGCTTAAAAAGCGTGCCGAGCATATTTTAAAAACGCCCGTAACTAAGGCCGTAATTACGGTTCCTGCTTATTTTAATGATGCCCAGCGTCAGGCAACCCGCGATGCTGGTAAGTTAGCCGGACTGGATGTACTCCGTATTGTAAATGAGCCAACCGCAGCTAGTTTAGCCTACGGACTTGGCTTAGATAAAGAAGGTGAAACCACCATTGCGGTATACGATTTAGGAGGAGGAACTTTTGACATTTCTATCCTAAAAATAACAGACGGCGTATTTGACGTACTATCTACTAATGGGGATACTTATTTAGGTGGAGATGATATTGACCGTGCTATTATAGATTATTGGTTGGAACAGAAATCAATTGATATTAAAGTTCTACAAACAAATCCTAACTTATTACAAACCATACGTTTAAGTGCAGAGGAAGCTAAAAAAACTTTAAGTAATACGGATCAGTTTGAAACAACCATTGATGGTCAGGTATACCAGATTACAAAGCCTGTTTTTGAGGGACTGATTACATCTATTATTGAAAAAACCATTGATTGTTGTAAAAATGCGCTATCTGATGCCAAGCTTAGTACTGCTCAAATAGATGCCATTGTTATGGTGGGAGGAAGCACCCGTATTCCTGCCGTTAAAGATGCAGTAGCTGCCTTTTTTGGAAAGCCTGTCAATGACAGTATTAATCCGGACGAAGTGGTGGCCCTAGGTGCTGCGGTTCAAGCAGATATACTAGCGGGTAATAACAAAGACTTTTTACTACTTGATATAACGCCCTTAAGCCTGGGTATTGAAACCATGGGTGGCCTGATGGAAGTACTCGTTCCACGTAACTCAAAAGTACCTACGCAGGTAGGTAGGCAATATACTACCCACGTAGATGGGCAATCGAGTATGCGTATTTCGGTGTACCAAGGGGAGCGAGATTTGGTAAAAGACAACCGTAAACTAGCCGAGTTTAACCTTACAGGTATACCTGGTATGCCTGCCGGACTCCCTAAAGTAGATATCCAATTTTTATTGAATGCTGATGGTATATTAGTAGTGAAAGCCAAGGAGTTACGAAGTGGTGTTGAACAAATTATTGAAGTTAAACCTGCCTTAGATTTAACCGATGACCAAGTAGAAAAGATGCTTCAAGATAGTATTGAAAACGCGGCGGCCGATATGGTATTAAGGGCGCTGGTTGAAGCTAGAACCGAAGGGGAGCAGCTCCTTGTCGTTACCGAAAAGTTTATGGCCAAGCATCAATCCCTTCTTACCCCCGAAGAAGTAACCCAAACCGCGCTTGCGTTGCAAGCGCTACAACTTGCCATCACAATGGAGGACAAGAATCTGATTCAGACTAAAATTGAAGCCCTAAATGAAACCACCAGACCATTTGCAGAGCGTGCGATGGATGAAGCGGTAAAGGGTGCTTTAAAAGGGAAGTCTATTTAGTTTTCAGATTTAATTTTTATTTGAAAATTATTTTTTGGAACCGTTTGTTAATTAATAATCATCCCTTATCTTTGCAGTCCTAAAAATCACCTAAGGAGGTATCATAGTATGTTAATTATCGACTCAAAAGACTGCGAAAACATCGACAAAGCGCTTAAGAAGTACAAAAAGAAGTTTGAAAAAAGCAAAACGCTTTTACAATTAAGAGAGCGTCAAGCTTTCACAAAGCCTTCTGTTGTGCGTCGTGGACAAGTGTTAAAAGCAATCTACAAGCAACAAATAGCTAGCGGAAAAATCGAAGGGTAATTACTCTTTGTTTCCTAAATCATATTAAGTAGCCTTAAGTATCTTAACTTTAGGCTACTTTTTTTATGCCCAAACTTTTGGTTCATGTCTGATGCGTACGCGGTTATATTGCAACCTTTTCTCGATCATTTAAAATTCGAGAAGCGTTATGCCCAGCATACCATTATTGCCTACCAAAACGACCTTGCCCAATTTTTCGCCTATCTTACCAGTCAATTTGATGCGCCGCCATTGGAAGCCATTACCGCCATGTACATTAGGTCTTGGCTCGCCGAAATGAAAGAAGAAGGGTTAACGGCTAAAAGTTTAAACCGTAAAATTTCAGCACTTAAATCTTTTTTTAAATACCAACTCAAAACTGGCGTATTGGTAACGAGTCCAATGGCTACAATCGTTACGCCTAAAGTGCGTAAACGGCTTCCGGCTTTTGTTGCCGAAGTGGATATGGAAACTTTATTTGCACATGTTGCGTTTCCGGATAATTGGAAGGGCCTTACCCAAAAATTAGTGCTCCAATTGTTTTATAGTACGGGTATGCGTCTAAGTGAGCTCGTGCAATTAAAAACGGCGCAACTAGATCCTTCATTAAAGCAGTTAAAAGTGGTAGGTAAAGGCAATAAAGAAAGACTCCTTCCACTAGGTCCAGCACTACTACAACAGCTACAAGAATACGTTGCTAATCGCCCAACAAAATTACCTGGCATCGATAATTTATTTACCAACGAAAATGGGAAGCCTTTACAGCCACGCATGGTATATAGTTTTGTAAAACACTATTTAAGTTTAGTAACAACGCTGCAGCAAAAAAGCCCACACATTTTAAGACATAGTTTTGCAACGCATTTAATGAACAATGGCGCAGACCTGAACGCAGTAAAAGAACTGCTAGGTCATAGCAGCCTTGCTGCCACGCAGGTTTACACGCACAATACCATCGAAAAATTAAAAGAGGTTTTTAAAAAGGCGCATCCAAAAGCCTAGTAGTTTGTGCCCAAAATCCTAAAACGCTTTGATCCCAAATCGTAAGCGTTAAGTGTAGCAAATTCCATCTCGTTACCGCTCATGTATTTAACTTTTTTTTGTGTTTAATTAGTAGTAGATTGTAGGATACTACCATTAGTTCTTTTCAATTATTTTAATCACTATTTAAAAAGTTGTTGTATGAACGTTATCCTTCAAACGGTGCACTTTGTTGCCGACGAAAAACTAACCCAATTGGTTACTCAAAAAACAAAAAAATTTAATCAATTTCATGACGGCATCACCAAAATAGAAATCTTCTTAAAACTAGACAATGTGGTGCACCACATCAAAGACAAAGTAGTGGAAATATGCGTGCATGTACCCAAGCACGATTTTTTTGTAAAAGATAGTGCTAAAACTTTTGAAGCGGCTTTTGATGGCGCTTTTGATGCCATGGTGGCTCAAATTAAAAAACACAAAGAAAAACTAGCGGCGTAATATAAGTCAGATCAATGCGAGGTATCTGTAACGTATTTACTATGTTTCGGCGTCACATTTGCCACATATTGGTGTAATAATGCCCATATCTTATTGGGAACAGAAGTACCGGCCTCCCTAACGGGAGGCCTTTTTTGTTATTTTATACCGTTTTTTAAAGGCTTTTTAGCGCCCATTTTAGCATACTAACCCCAGTCTCTAAAAAAACAATTAAAAACTCTTAGAAAATTTATGGTCCAAAATTTTGCTGAATAAAGTTTTCCATTACCTTTGCCGTCCCTTAAAAGAGGTTGTTCTTTTTTTATAGAAGTATAATGCCGGAGTAGCTCAGTTGGTAGAGCAACTGATTTGTAATCAGTAGGTCGCGGGTTCGAGTCCCATCTTCGGCTCTATTTTTTTTATATCATATACTTCTAGTAGGGCAGATGGCCGAGTGGTTAAAGGCGACAGACTGTAAATCTGTTCTCTCACGAGTACGTAGGTTCGAACCCTACTCTGCCCACTTAGTTCTTTAAAATTACTGATTACAATGCGTAAGTTTTGTAATACAAGCGGAAGTAGCTCAATTGGTAGAGCGATAGCCTTCCAAGCTATAGGTTGCGGGTTCGACCCTCGTCTTCCGCTCCACGTTCGTTTGGAGCTACCAGGCTTTAAACGAGGCTAAGCCGTTGTAGCTCAGGGGTAGAGCACTTCCTTGGTAGGGAAGAGGTCGTGAGTTCGATTCTCACTAACGGCTCTTATCTATGTTACAACGCATAATAATAGTTAAAAGCGCAAAAAAATACTTAATTTAGCGCGCTGATAACAACAAAGCACAAAACCAGAACACCAAAAAAGCAATTTTTCCGAAAGGAATGATTCGAAATAAATAAAGCCCAAAAGGCAAATTTTTTAAAACACAAATAAAACCGATAAAAATGTCTAAAGAGACCTTTAAGAGGGAAAAACCTCACGTAAACGTTGGTACCATTGGTCACGTTGACCACGGTAAAACCACCTTAACTGCTGCCATCACATCGCTTTTGGCTAAAAAGGGCATGGGTAACGTCGCAAAAAAATATGATGAAATCGATGGTGCTCCGGAAGAAAGAGAGCGTGGTATTACTATTAATACTGCCCACGTAGAATATCAAACCGATAATCGTCACTATGCGCACGTTGACTGTCCAGGTCACGCTGACTATGTTAAGAATATGATTACAGGTGCTGCACAAATGGATGGTGCCATCCTAGTAGTTGCTGCAACTGATGGTCCGATGCCACAAACCAAAGAGCACATCCTTTTGGCTCGTCAGGTAGGTGTACCTCGTATCGTTGTTTTCATGAACAAAGTAGACTTAGTAGATGATGCTGAGTTATTAGAATTAGTTGAAATGGAAATCCGTGAGTTATTAACTTCATACGGTTTCGATGGTGACAATACACCAATCATTCAAGGTTCTGCAACTGGTGCGCTTTCTGAAGATCCACAATGGGTTGCTAAGATTGACGAATTAATGGCTGCAGTAGATACTTATATCCCACTTCCTCCACGTCCAGTTGATATGGCGTTCTTGATGTCAGTAGAAGATGTATTCTCGATCACAGGTCGTGGTACAGTTGCTACAGGTCGTATCGAGCGTGGTATCATCAAAGTAGGTGAAGGTGTTGAAATCGTTGGTTTGATGGATGCTCCTCTTACTTCTACAGTAACTGGTGTTGAGATGTTCAAAAAATTATTGGACGAAGGTCAAGCTGGTGATAACGCAGGTTTATTATTACGTGGTATTGAGAAAAAAGATATCCGTCGTGGTATGGTAATCTGTAAGCCAGGTTCTATTACTCCGCACACTGAATTTAAGGGTGAGGTTTACGTTTTATCAAAAGAAGAAGGTGGACGTCATACTCCATTCTTTAACAAATACCGTCCTCAATTCTATTTCCGTACAACAGACGTAACTGGTGAGTGTACACTTCCAGCTGGTACAGAAATGGTTATGCCTGGTGACAACACCAACTTAACTGTTAAATTAATCCAACCTATCGCAATGGAAAAGGGTCTTAAGTTTGCGATTCGTGAAGGTGGTAGAACAGTAGGTGCAGGTCAGGTAACTGAAATCATCAAATAAGCTCAAAGCGAAAGCTTTTAGCTGCAAGCAAATAGATTTTATTATATTTGCAAATAATTCTAAAAGCTGTTCCGCTACAAACGGAATAGCTTTTAGCTTTATACGGGCATGGTGCAACGGTAGCATACGGGTCTCCAAAACCTTTGATCTGGGTTCGAATCCTAGTGCCCGTGCTAAGGTTTTATTTTTTTAAAATTATTAATTTGTTCTCATGAACAAGATCACAACTTACTTCAAAGAAAGTTACAACGAGTTACTAGAAAAAGTGACCTGGCCAACTTGGAATCAGTTGCAACAAAGTACCGTTATTGTACTTGTGGCTACTGTAATCATTACCGCAATGGTGTGGGTTATGGACTTTTCAAGCAACCAATTGCTGAAGTTGATTTATTCATTATTCAAGTAATCTAATCATGGAAGCATTAACAGATATTACAACCCCTGAAACCCCTGCAGTAGCTAAGCCAGAAACAAAATGGTATGTGCTTCGTGTTGTGAGTGGTAAGGAGCGTAAAGTAAAAGAATATCTTGATAAAGATATTTTAAGAAGTGGTTGGCAAGAGCTTATCAAGCAGATCTTTTTACCTATGGAAAAGGTATATAAAGTGCAAAACGGTAAAAAAGTAATGCGCGAAAAAAACTATTTCCCTGGATATGTAATGATTGAGGTGCTAGACGGCAAATTAAATGATGATATGGTGATGCACATTAGCAATATTAGCAATGTGATGCACTTTTTAACAGATGGTAAAGGTTCTAAGGGTAACATTATTTCTTTACGTAAAAGTGAAGTCAATAAAATGTTAGGTAAGGTGGATGAAATGAATGATATGGGTGGAAGCATTAGCGAACCATTTATCATTGGTGAAACCATCAAAATTATCGAAGGTCCATTTAACGACTTCAACGGTGTTATTGAAGAGGTGAACGAAGAGAAGAAAAAATTAAAAGTAACCGTAAAAATCTTTGGTCGTTCTACACCAGTAGAGCTTAGCTACATGCAAGTAGAAAAAATAAGCTAAAAAGGTTTTTAACAGGTTGATAATGAATATTTTAAGGGCTATCCAGTGGGTGGCCCTTATTTTTTTGTATTTCCCTTGTTTTTTTGCCATTTAATTGTACCTTTGCTGCCCCAAAAGTTCTTTTTACGAAGAATGATTGACTTTGGGAGTAGGACCATAATATTTATGGGAATACGTTATAACCAATTAAATCAAAAAAAAATGGCTAAAGAAATCACAGGCTATGTAAAGCTGCAGGTTAAAGGCGGTCAAGCCAATCCTGCACCTCCAGTAGGTCCAGCCCTTGGTTCCAAGGGTGTTAACATCATGGAGTTCTGTAAGCAGTTTAATGCTAGAACTCAAGACAAACAAGGAAAAGTTGTTCCTGTTTTAATTACAGTGTATGCTGATAAGTCTTTCGACTTTATCATCAAAACTGCACCAGCCCCAATTCAATTAATGGAAGCTGCTAAAATCCAAAAAGGATCTAAAGAAAGCAACCGTCAAAAAGTAGGTAAAGTTACCTGGGCACAAGTAGAAGAAATCGCTAAAGACAAGATGTCTGACTTAAATGCATTTACCCTTCACAGTGCAATGAGCATGGTGGCAGGAACTGCACGTAGTATTGGTATCACAGTTGATGGTCAAGCTCCTTGGGAAAATTAATTTATTCACCTTTAATTATTAAAAAATGTCACTTACTAAAAAAAGAAAAGTAGCAGTTACAAAGGTGGATAAAAACAAATCTTATTCCCTTAAAGATGCATCTACTCTTGTAAAAGAAATTAACTGTACTAAATTTGATAGCTCTGTAGATTTACACATTCGTTTAGGTGTAGATCCTAAAAAAGCAGACCAACAAGTTAGAGGTACTGTATCATTACCACACGGTACTGGTAAAACTAAAAAAGTATTGGTTCTTTGTACACCTGATAAAGAAGCAGCTGCTAAAGAAGCGGGTGCAGATTATGTAGGTCTTGATGATTTTATTGCAAAGATCGAAAGCGGTTGGGTTGATATTGATGTAATCATTGCAACACCAGCAGTAATGCCTAAGATTGGTAAATTAGGTAAAGTATTAGGTCCTCGTAACTTAATGCCAAACCCTAAAACAGGTACTGTTACAAACGATGTAGCGGGTGCTGTTAACGAAGTAAAAGGTGGTAAAATTGCTTTCAAGGTTGACAAAGCAGGTATTGTTCATGCTTCAATTGGACGTGTCTCTTTCGCACCAGAAAAGCTTGCCGAAAATAGCACAGAATTAATCAATGCTATTATTAAGTTAAAGCCTTCTTCTTCTAAAGGAACTTACATCAAAGGTGTAAGCATGGCAAGTACCATGAGTCCTGGCATTATGTTAGACACAAAATCATTAATGAACTAATTCCTGGTGATTTCTATTTTCTAGAAAAATGACCCGGGTTTTTAAATAAGATCAGACATGACAAAAGATCAAAAAAATGAAGTGATTGAGGTTCTTAAACAAAAGTTCACTCAATACAATAACTTCTATATTACCGATACAGAATCTTTATCTGTAGCGCAGGTTTCTGCACTTCGTCGTACTTGTTTTGATAAGCAAGTAGAAATGAAAGTTGCTAAAAACACGCTTATTCGTAAAGCATTAGAAGCTATCGACGCAGAAAAATATGCTGCCATTTATCCAGCATTAAATAACGTTACGGCGTTAATGTTCTCTGAAAATCCTAAAGATCCAGCTGTTATTATCAGCTCATTCAGAAAGGGTGGAGACAAGCCTCAATTAAAAGCGGCGTTTATCAACGGAGATGTATACTCTGGTGATAGCACACTTAAGGCGTTAACTCAAATCAAAACGAAGAACGAACTTATTGGTGAAGTTCTTGGATTATTACAATCTCCGGCTAAGCGCGTAATTGCTGCTTTATTAAACCACGCCGAAAATGGTAGTTCAAAAACCGAAACTGAAGTTGTTGCTGCATCTGTAGAAGTTGCTGTAGAAGAAGCTGCTGCACCAGTTGCAGAAGTAGCTCCTGAAGCACCTGCAGCAGAAGCTCCAGCTGCAGAACCAGAAGCGTAATCTTAAAAATATCCCAGGCCTGAGGGAAAATAAAGGCAAATTTTTTTAAACCCTCCGCCGGACTTGTAACAAAGTGTGAAGGCGGAAAAAATTTTAATCAAATGGCAGACGTTAAAGCATTAGCCGAACAATTAGTAGGCTTAACAGTAAAAGAAGTACAAGAATTAGCTGATGTATTAAAAGCTGATTACGGTATTGAACCAGCTGCTGCTGCAGTTGTAGTAAGCGCAGGTGATGGCGGAGCTGCTGCTGTAGAAGAGAAAACATCTTTTGATGTAATCTTAGTAAACGGTGGTGCTAGCAAATTAGGCGTAGTTAAAATCGTAAAAGAATTAACTGGCTTAGGACTTAAAGAAGCAAAAGATTTAGTTGACGGTGCACCAAAACCAGTTAAAGAAGGTGTTTCTAAAGCAGAGGCTGACGATATCGTAGCTAAACTTAAGGAAGCAGGTGCTGAAGTAGAAGTAAAGTAATTTTTACGACTAATTCTAGTCCAATACATTCAAAAAAAAGCGGTTTCAACCTAGTTGAAACCGCTTTTTTTATGCCATCTTGCTATATTTTTTTCGTGTTCAGCTTAATTTTAACAAAATTCTTTTTCAAATAATTAGTTGATAATCAATTTTATACATAAAATCTTGAAAAAAATCTGCCATTTTTCATGACAGGCTGACTTTTGCGGTAAAAATTATTGATTTTTTGGACATTTTGGTCCAGTATTTGTTTGTTTCCTGCCCCTCATTTCATACCTTTGCAAATCTTAAATTGGGATAGGTGTCTCAATATTTTTTGTATTTAAACCGGTTTTATATACATGTCTACAACAACTTTAAACAACAGGGTCAACTTTGGTAAAACAAAGCACTTGGCAGAAACGCCAGACTTACTTGACATTCAGTTAGAGTCATTTAGAGAATTTTTTCAGTTAGAAACAACACCAGATCGCAGAAATGTAGAAGGTTTGTTCCGTGTGTTTAAGGAAAATTTTCCAATCACAGACACGCGTAACATTTTCGTACTAGAGTTCCTAGATTATTTTATTGATCCACCACGTTACACACTCGACGAGTGTATGGAGCGCGGATTAACGTATGCAGTTCCATTAAAAGCTAAACTACGTTTAAGCTGTAATGATGAAGAGCACGTTGATTTCCAAACCATCGTACAGGATGTATTCCTTGGAAACATTCCTTACATGACACCGCGTGGTACGTTTGTAATTAATGGTGCTGAACGTGTTATTGTATCTCAGTTACACCGTTCACCTGGTGTATTCTTTGGTCAATCAGTTCACCCGAACGGAACTAAAATTTATTCTGCTCGTGTTATTCCTTTTAAAGGTGCATGGATGGAATTTGCTACAGACATCAACAATGTTATGTATGCATATATCGATCGTAAAAAGAAGTTCCCTGTAACTACTTTATTACGTTCAATTGGTTTTGAAACAGATAAAGACATTCTAGAATTATTTGGAATGGCTGATGAAATCAAAGCTGATAAAAAATCTTTAGCCAATCAAGTTGGTCGCAAATTAGCTGCGCGTGTTTTAAGAACATGGGTAGAAGATTTCGTTGATGAAGATACTGGTGAAGTAGTAAGCATTGAGCGTAACGAAATTGTTATGGAGCGTGACACTGTTTTAGACGAAGCTGC
>JBEGUD010000146.1:0-4396 GCA_041179065.1 Bacteroidota bacterium
CTAACGGCTATACACAAGCTTCTTTAGATTTAATCAATCAAACGAGAGTCCGTGCAGGCTTACCTTTGTTAACCATGACAACTGTTTCAACTTTGGCTGCTTTCGAAACAAATTTGTCTAATGAAAGAAAATTGGAGTTTGCATTTGAGAATCAACGTTGGTTTGATTTGCTAAGATTTTCAAGCACGCTACCCTCTATAAAAATTATGGATGTATTAAAAGCGCATTTTGCAGTCATGTATCCACTGCATTATATGAGCTATCCTGCTCCTAAGTTGTCTTTACTTGATATGCAAAATCTTGTAACAACTAACAAAATGATTTTGCCAATTCCTCAACGAGAAATTGACAATAACACTGGGCTAGTAATTCAACAAAATCCTGGATACTAATTAGTATATTTAAAGGGCCAATCGTTTATAATAATGGTTGGCCCTTTTTTTATTTAAAAAATGTGTATGAAAAAGTTACGCCTTTTATCTTTTTTATTTCTTTCATGTACCATTTTAAGCGCACAAAAAAGCAATACTTCAAAGCCCAATATTTTATTTATTGCCATCGATGATTTAAAGCCACTCATAGGTGCTTATGGCAATCAAATAGTGCAAACTCCCAACATAGATCGTCTAGCAAAGCGAGGCACAACCTTTTTAAATAATTATTGCCAACAAGCGGTGTGCGGCCCAACAAGGGCGAGTATACTTACCGGCATGCGACCAGATTATACAAAAATTTGGGATTTAAAAACCCAGTTACGTGCTGTGAGTCCTTCAATTGTAACCTTACCTCAATATTTACAAACGCAGGGTTACACTACACTCGGTATTGGCAAAGTGTTTGATCCGAGAAATGTAGATGCCGATTTTGATAAGGTTTCTTGGAGTGTCCCATATTACAAAACAGAAAAAAAATATTATGCAGTAGGTTTTGACGAACCTGCTTTAGGACGATATCAAGACGTGGTTACTAAACAACTTGCAGAACAAGTAATCAATGATGCCTTAGCCGCTGGAAAAACAAAAGCTGAAGCAAAGGAGGAAGCTAATATTAAAGTTAAACCAGCAACCGAATCTGCCTCTGTTCCAGATAATGCTTATACGGATGGAGCCAATGTTTTACAGGCCATTCATATTTTATCAGAAGTTGAAAAAAATAAAGAACCATTTTTTTTCGCAGTTGGCATTTCTAAACCGCATTTGCCTTTTGTAGCACCCAAAAAATACTGGGACTTGTATGATAGAAATCAAATCCAAATAGCGCCCTTCCAAGATAAAATCTCTCATCCAATTGAAGTAGCCTATCACAATGCAGGTGAATTGCGTTCCTATACAGATATGCCTCAAGTAATTGGCGCTACTGCTCAAAAGGATTTTGGTTTAACGTTATCTGTTGAAAAGCAAAAGGAACTATTGCATGGTTATTATGCTTCCGTTAGCTACACAGACGCTATGGTAGGTAAGTTATTAGATGCGATTGATTCTCTGGGGTTAGCAAAAAACACAATTATTGTTTTGTGGGGAGATCATGGCTGGCACTTAGGAGATCATAATTTGTGGTGTAAGCACAGTAATTTTGAAGAAGCCACTAAGGCTCCTCTTATTGTAAGTGATCCTCGAATTAAATCAAATAAAACAAAGTCCATTTCTGAACATGTTGATATATTTCCAACAATTTGTGATTTATCTGGAGTACCCATTCCTGCTAACTTACAGGGTAAAAGCCTCAAGCCAATCATGTTAGATTCTCTTTCAACAGTTAAAAAATATGCAGTAAGTCAATACCCAAGAAGCGGTGGTGTGGCTGAAAGTGAAAGACTTGGTTTTGCGGCGGCCAACGTTATGGGATATTCCATAAGAAACGAACGGTACCGTTATACAATGTGGCTAAATAATAGTTTTAGGTCTACAGAGCCGTTTAACGAAGCTCAAATAATAGGTATTGAATTGTATGATTACCAATTAGATCCATTGGAAAAAAACAATGTGGCCAATCAAAAAGAATATGTGGGTGTGTCCGCCGAAATAAAAAAAGAAATGATTCAATACTTTGCAACTCAAGTAATCAATAATTAAATTAATACCAAACGTATGCGTTTATTCTATTTGTTTTTAGTGATGTCTTTTTTAGGAAGGCTCCAAGCGCAGTCTATTTCAGCAGTAACATCTACTGTAGTTGACTCTTCTAAATTTAAAAAGGTAGTTACGCCTGAAGGGTTCTCTACTCAATTAAATGTTGTGTACGCTAAAGTAAATGATTGGGAGGGTCGCATGGACTTGTACTTGCCGCCTACAGTGGGTGAACCAACGCCTGTAATTATCAACATCCATGGTGGTGGATGGAACCATGGAGCCAAAGAAGAGCAAGGTGGTTTTGCCCCTTATTTTAAAGCAGGATTTGCGGTTGCAAATATTGAATACCGCTTAACGAGTCAGGCAACTGCTCCTGCCGCGATTGAGGATACACGTTGTGCACTCATTTATTTAATTAAAAATGCAAAAGCGCTTCATCTGGATCCTAATAAAATTATTATCATGGGTGGATCTGCAGGAGGGCACCTTGCTTTAATGGGCGGTCTGCTTCAAAACAACCACCTATTTGACAGCAATTGTAGTGGAGTAGAAAACGTAAAAGTGGCCGCTATCATTGACAAATACGGTATTGCCGATGTAAATGACTGGGCATATGGTCCTTATATAAAGAGCAAATCTGCTACCAATTGGTTAGGTGCAAAAAAAGATGATCAAGAATTTATCAAATCAGTTTCACCTATTCATTGGGTAAAAAAGACCAGTCCGCCTGTATTTATTGTGCATGGCGATGCAGACCCTACCGTTCCTTATCAAGAGTCTGTTGCACTGCATGCAGCATTAGTTGCAGCAGGTGTGAAAACAGAATTTATTACGATTCCGGGTGGCCTTCATGGAAAATTTGATAAAGACCAAAACAATATGCTCAATACAGCCATCTTTAATTTTATTGAAAGTTTAGAAGCGTTTAAAAAATAAAATCATTATGAAATTAAAAGGCTTGCGTTGGTGGATCTTAAGTTTGATAGGACTAGCTACTGTTGTTAATTACATTGACCGTAATGCACTTGCGATTATGTGGCCTGGTATTGCTTCAGAATTGCAAATGAACAAATCGGAGTATGCTTTTATAGTAAGTTGTTTTACCATTGCATACGCTATTAGTCAGGCATTGAGCGGTAAATTATTTGATGCGATAGGTACAAGACTTGGTTTTGTAGTTTCAATTGTGGTATGGAGTATCTCTGCTGCTTTTCATGCAGCTGCTAGGGGCATCGCAAGCTTTAGTATTTTTAGGGCATTATTAGGTTTAGGCGAAGCGGGTAACTGGCCGGGTGCTGCAAAAAGCAATGCCGAATGGTTTCCGGTAAAAGAGCGCGCACTCGCACAAGGAATTTTTAATGCAGGGGCTTCTATTGGTAGTATTATTTCTGCGCCACTCATTGCTTTTTTATATGGGTTTATTGGATGGAAAGCCACATTTATTTTAATTGGACTGCTTGGATTATTATGGCTCATTCCTTGGTTATGGATCAATAAAAAAACGCCAGATGCACATCCTTGGTTAACCGAAGAAGAGCGTCAATATATTTTAGATGGACAACAAGCAGCCGACCCTTCAGATAAAGGACTTTCATTTAAGCAAGTGTTACAATTGAAACAAAGTTGGAGTATATTATTGTCCCGCTTTTTACTCGATCCTATCTGGTGGCTTTTTGTGATTTGGCTGCCACTTTACTTATCTGATAAATTTCATTTTGATATTAAAGCCATTGGTGCATTTGCATGGTTCCCTTATGTTGGCGCCATGATTGGAGGTATTGGTGGAGGATGGTTGTCTAGTCGATTTCTAAAAAAGGGTTGGACGGTTACCAAAACAAGAAAATTTAATATCGTACTTGGTGGTTTATTTATGTTTCCAGCACTGCTTACGATTATAGTACTCAACAATCCGTCTTACGCAATGGTTGCTATCTTTTTTGCGCTCTTTGGATTTCAAATTATTATTGGCACCATTCAAACCATGCCTTCCGATTATTTATCAGGGAAAGCGGTGGGTACCCTGTCTGGACTTGGTGGCTTTGCTGCAAATATGGGCGTGCTCGCTACTACCTGGATGGTCCCAGCACTCACTAAAACTTCTTACACACCCTTTTTTATATTAGCGGCAGCACTGGTACCTCTTGGCATTGCTGTTTTATTTATTTTTAGTGGGAAAATCGAAAAAATTAAAATCTGATGCCTTTAAAATATTTTTTAACCATCGTTTTTATGACAGCTACCTCCGTGATTTTTGCGCAATCAGCGTTTTCTATTTATGAAGGCCCAGTGCCAAATGCACTACCATGTAATAAAGAAGAAGTGGTTAG
>JBEGUD010000147.1:0-12904 GCA_041179065.1 Bacteroidota bacterium
ACCCAGGTTGGCTTTTGTGCTAAATCTGACAAATCGTTGGCTAATAAATAAGCAATTGTTTTTTTATCATCAAAGCTTTGATGTAACCCTTTACCAACCATCAATAGGGCCTGCTCTGCATAAAAATTATCGCTGCGGTGCATGAGTGGTTTTAATAAAGAATCTAAAGGACGTGAATACACTTTAATTGCTGTAGCCGGCGCATTTGTTTCACGCGCAGCATCTAACGCAATAACTTTTGTACCACCAAGCGCTTCAGATAAAAGTGAAGCTTCGAGTTTTAATGGAGCTGCTGTCCAATTGGATGTACGGTATGGAATTTCTTCGAGTGTGTTACTAGCAGCTGTTGGTTGTACTAAAAATTGATTGCTCGCCATTTGCCTTGATACGCCAAAACCCTTGTTAATAGTAGCGTTTATGCCTTTTATAGAATCTTTAAAAAACGAAGGTGTCACTGTTAATTGACCTGCATTTTTTGCGATGCGTACCAGATTACCATACATAGGAAAAGCAGAACGTGAAGGCATGTATGAGGCGTCATAATCATCCCAAGACCAACCCTGACCAAAAGGCTTGGCTGTAAAACTTGGTGTATGCAAATAAATTGTATTGGCCCTTTTTAAAACATTGAGTAGTGGATGCGTAGCATATTCTGGTTGTAAAAAAGTAGGATCACCAGTAGCATAAACATGCATTCCAGAATCGGTGGAAGCTATTTGAGCAGACAACACACTATCACCTAAATATTGCATAGCAGCAAAACAGGTAACAATTTTGGTGTTACTGGCTGGCACAAAATATTTATTGGACTGATAAGAATATAAACTAGCATTAGCCGCCGGATCGTATACGTGTATACCAATATGAGCACCAGATAAATTATTGACTTGTAAGATATTTTGATTGGCTGCTTTTTGCAGTTTTTGTTGCACAGAGCAAGCAGTAAATTGTAAAACAGCAACCATTAATGCAGTTGCTTTATAGGTACGAACCATGATTTTCATGAACTGTTATTTTGTATCCTAAATATAAGGCTATAATCTTTCTACTGCGCGCATCCAACGCTCCGGAATTTCATTTTTTCCGGCATGGATATAATCTTTAAGGCTGCAGGCTACAAATTCACCATCGTGTAGTTGCATCCACCAGCGGCCTGTTCTTTTACTTTGCAAGAAAACGGTTTGTACTTCGGCAAAAGCCATGGTAAATTCATTAAACTCGCTACGGTTAGCCAGTGACGCCTCCATCTTACCTCTATTAACGCCGTCCATAATATACCATAACATATGTGCAATTTGCTTGGCTGTCATTTGATGTACATCCTGCTCCGGCATATAACCGTAAATACCAATGGTGTTACAGGTATGACTCATACCAGCATACTGTGTTAAGGTACAAGCTTCTTCGCCGTTAAAACCATTGGGCGATAAATGATTAGCAGGTGCATGCGCGTGTTGTATGGCAGCAATATCAAACGAAAACAAATGTGAGTTACGAATAGCAGGCTCCATTTCTGAAATATCTTCTTTAACCTTGCCTAAACGGTAACAGTCAAATCTAAATTTATCAATGGTTTCAAGCATTTGCGGATGCATGAAATAACTTTGAAACCCAATATGATTGTAGTGTTTTAAATGATTGGGCATACCCGTAAATAATTCTACTAAAAAATTATCGGCAGGTAACACACTTTCCATATCCATGTCAATGCGGGCATCCACACAAACCGCATCTATAATTTTATTTTCATGCACATAAGATTGATACTGTGCCATGGTAACATCATGTGAGCCACCTAGTATCACTACTTTTTTTCCAATAGCCGTAAGTTCATTGATAACCATCCTTAGCGCTGCGTAACTATCTTGAAGTGTAGCGCCACATTTTACATTACCAATATCTGCTACCGAAACAGCGGTATGCCAATGGTATAAATTATAAAAAGCAAGCCTAATTGCATTGGGTGCATCTGTGTTGGTGTATTCGATACCTGCGCCGCGCATTTCACCGCAACCCACAAGTACGATATCTGCATTTTCTACATCTGGAAAAGCTTGATCGTACACCGCTATATGCGTTCCTAATTGCGTGTCTTTAAAGCCCTCATCATTTGTCAATTGAGCAATATTAACGGGCTCCAGAAAATCAAACATAGAATCTAAAGAGGAACTTGACATAGCTAGTTATTTGTGTCACTATAACGTGTAACCAGCCTTAAAATTGCGTCTGAATCTTAGATTTCTGTATACTTATAGCCCACCCCCCTAACCGAATGAAAGTACTGAGGATGGCGGCTATCGGCTTCAAAATATTTGCGAAAACTGAGTATAAAATTATCGATGGTTCGGGTGGTTGGATACACTTGGTATCCCCATACCACTTGCAGGATTTTTTCACGAGTAACCACTTCACCTTTGTTTTCAATGAGTAGTTTTAAAAGCATCACTTCTTTTTTACTCAGCTCCACATTGTCACCATTGTAAGAAGTAGCCGTTTGGGCTTTAAAATCGATGGTATTGTTACCAAAAGCATAGGTATCCGCAATGGTATTTTTATCTTGTATCCGTTTATTTTTATCAATTAATTTTTCTACACGTAGCAGCAACTCTTCTAAATTAAAAGGCTTGGTTAGATAATCATCTGCGCCTTTTTTTAATCCCATCACCCTATCTGAACTTGCATTTTTGGCACTCAACATTAAAATAGGCACTTCATTGTTAGCTACCCGCACCGCTTCTGTAACAGCAATACCATCGAGCTCGGGAAGCATGATATCCATAATGATGAGGTGAAAAAATTCGTTGGAAATTTTTTTAAGCGCTACTGCACCATCGTATGCCGAAGTGACCTCGTACCCTTCCATCTCTAAATTGAGTTTTAGGGTTTCATGGAGGTTTTCCTCGTCTTCAACTAGTAATATGGATGCTTTGGTGTTTGGCATTAGCTATTAAATGTAACAACAAAAATACTGCCTTGTGGTTTGCTATCTGTCACAGAAATGTTTGCATTGTGATTTTCGGCTATTTTTTTGCACAAATAAAGCCCTAGACCTGTCCCTTTGGTATTACGGGTGGCCTCGGAGCCGATACGGTAAAATTTCTCAAATATTTTAGACTTTTCAATATCAGGGATGCCTTTACCGCTATCCATCACCTCGAGCTTAATTTGCTTACCCTGCGCTGCTAGCACCACCTTAATTTCAGTGTCTTGGGGTGCATATTTTTGTGCATTTTCTAGCAGGTTGTTCACGAGCATTTGTAAAAGCAGTGTTTCACCATCTAAATAAAGCGTTGACTCTATTTGTTCTGTTACTAGGCGCAAAGGATAATGTTGTTTGAAGGTATCAATACACCCTTCTAGTAAATCAGAAAAATTAATTTCGGTTCGGGTCTCTTGATATGCTTTTCCATCTAATTGAGATGCCAACAAAATATTATTACATAGCATGTTTAAGCGGTTGGCCTCTTGCAACGTACTTGCAATCATTTTATCTTGTTGCGCAGGATCGAGTTTACGTTTTTGTAGCGTTTCTAAATTAAGTTGCGTTACCGCAATAGGTGTTTTTAATTCGTGCGTAACAGCCATCATAAAATTTTGCTGTTGAACAGAAGCTCTAATTTGTCTACGCGTAGCTCTATACACATAAACAGCGCCTACCAAAATAAGGGCTAAAAAAGTGAGCCCTTCGGCGATATATTGAACCCTTTTTCGAGACTGCATTTTTAAAAGCTGTGCAGCTGTTTGTTGAGGAATAAAAGTTGTTCCCGGCTTTTGTGTAATTTGTTGTAACTGAACAGCAACAAGGGTGTCGTTTTGTTTTACAAGTGCAATAAACCACCACAAAAGGGCCGCAATCATATAAAGTAGAAGCGCCCAGTACACCACTTTTACAGCGGTCAATTTTTGATTGATTTTTGGGCTAAATATTTTCATGCTTAAGGCACTTGTTTTTCAACGCGAATGCCAGCGCTTAATACGGCAGTAAGCGGTTCGTCACGCATGGCTTGTGCAATTGTGAAATTATAAACGCCCGCTTTTAATGCAACAGGTGCTTTGGTAATTTTAATTCTACTATCAAATATATCATCCATGCCAGCACCCAACCAACCATTTGCGTTGTCGGCAAGTTTCAAATTAACAAGTTGTGTTTGAGCCCCACCAAGAGGAGACTTCGTAGTAATGTTTACCCAAATATTATTGTACTTATAGGCATCGGTGTGTCTGATCACAAAATAAATATGATAAGGAGCCGTAGTGTCTTTTACTTCAAATGAAAACGAAGGCTGCTTTGATACATGCCACTCGTTTTTTGGAAAACTTTCAAATTTTTCAAATACATCAATGGTATTGCATGAAAAAAGTGCGATGGCACTTAGAAAGCATCCTGTTAAAAGCACTAAAAAGCTATATTTTTTCACCGATCTATTTTATATAAAATTACACACTTGCGCACACAAATCTTACAAAACGTTTAATATTTGTTCTTTGGCTTTTTCTAATTCATCTTTCATCAAAATTACGAGCTGCTGTATTTCAACATCGTTGGCTTTAGAGCCTGTGGTATTGATTTCGCGACCAAATTCTTGTAAAATAAAAGAGAGCTTTTTACCCTTGCTAATCTCTTTTTCGGCGAGTATCGACCTAAAATAAGCACAGTGGTTGTTTAAACGCACTTGCTCTTCACTGATATCAATTTTTTCGATGTAATAAATGAGCTCCTGCTCTAAACGGTTACCATCGTAATTGTCTTTACCCACTTGCTCTTCTAGTAGTTTAACCAGTCCTTCTTTGATTTTGATGCGGCGCTTAGGGGCTAATAGGGTAAGGGCTTCTTGGTGCTTTTCAATATTACTTACACGTAATAAAAGATCGGCTTCTAAAGACAATCCTTCATTTTTACGGTGTTCATTTAATTGATAAATAGCCTCTTTTAATACTTTTTGAAAACCTTCCCAATCTGTGTCAGATAAGGTTTCTGAAGAAGCCGTAATAACTTCAGGAAGTTTTAATAAGGTACTTAAGATATCACCTTCCGGTAATCCAAGCTCTTTAGCAAGCGCTGCCACCGGCTCGTAATACGCTTTTGCTAAATCGGTATTGATAGAAACAGGCTTACCCGTTCCATTTTGTTTGATGGTAATAAAACATTCTACACTTCCTCTTTGTAAGCCTTCGTTGAGCATGTTTCGGATTTCAAACTCGAAGGGTTTTAACAAAGCAGGAATATTGATACGAAGATCAAACTGCTTTCCATTTAACGAACGTACTTCTACTAAAAAAGTTTTGTCGTCAATGGTTTGTTCGGCTCTACCGTATCCCGTCATCGAATATAACATAGTAACTATTTATTTATTAAAAATCAATACCCACCCACTTACGCTTACTTTGCTCGTACTTTTTAAAGTCAAATTTATAGAGCTTACCTGGCCTGTGTGGCACATCCTGCTCTATTTCGTTGATATCAATTAAGAGCTTCATAGATGCAAACTTTTTTCTAAAATTACGTCTATCTAGGGTTAAACCAGAAATCGCTTCGTATAAGTTTTGAAGTTCACGGAGCGAAAATTTTTCTGGTAACAAATTAAAACCAAGTGGATGTTCTTGAATTCGTTTTTGCAACCAAGCATGACATGCGTCTACAATTTCTTTATGGTCAAATGCCATTTCTTGTAAATCTTCTACACTATGCCAGTGCAATTCGTTGGCAGTAATAGCTAAAGCGTGATGATTGATATTGAGTAGCGAACAATAAGCAACCGTAATTACCCGACCACCTGGGTGACGCGTTGGGTGGCCAAATGTTTTTACTTGATCGAGGTATACATCTTTCATCCCCGTTCTTTCCTGAAGTACACGGTATGCGGCGTCGTCTAATTCTTCATTATCCTTTACCATGTCACCTAGTAATGAAAACTTGCCTTTGTAGATAGCCAAGTCACTTTTAATAAGCAACACTTTAAGCTTATTTTCCTCAAAACCAAATATCACACAATCCACCGTTAACGGCACTTTAGGGTAGGAAACCACTAATTGAACGGCATCGTTTACCTGCGCATTGCTTGTATTTTGGGCTGATTTTTTTGTGCTCATAGGATAAAGTACAAGGGCTATCCCTTTTTTGTGGTTTGGCAATATACAAAGTTTAGGAATAGTGTATATAAATCGTTTCAAACCATAGGTAACTAGCAGCGAAGACATTAACTTTACGACTGCAAATTAGACCTATGTTCACACCCGAAAACTTGCGCATTTTACAAGCTTTAACGAGTCAATTATTAGAGGCGATAACAAACAATCGTTTGGCATATAGTGCACAGGAAATGATGGATTTGCAGCAGGTTTTACGTTTTCATGAATACCGCTACTACGTTTTAAATGAACCCTTAATTAGCGATGGCGAATATGACCGCTTATTTAAAGCACTAGAAGCCTGTGAGCAAAAAAATCCTTCTAAAATAACGCCCGATTCGCCAACACAAAGGGTAGGTAGTAGCTTAAATGGTCAGTTTGAAACGGTAGCGCATTTGGTGCCCATGTTAAGTTTAGACAATAGCTACAACGCCGCAGATTTAGTTGACTTTGACCGAAAAGCAAAAGGTTTTATTGGGCTTGATACCATTGATTATTCGATAGAACCAAAATTTGATGGCGCGAGTATTTCATTGATCTATGAAAATGACCAGCTGGTGCGTGCAGCCACAAGAGGTGATGGCGTAGCAGGCGATGACATCACACAAAACATCAAACAAATTAAATCCATTCCACTGCACGCAAATTTTTCGATGTATGGACTTCAAACGGTAGAAATAAGAGGTGAAGTAATCATGCATAAAAAAGCATTTGATGGATTTAATGCCACACTTGCTGCGGCCAATTTACCGCCCCTTGCCAATCCGCGTAATGCTGCGGCTGGTGCCCTTAGAATGAAGGATCCACGCGAAGTTGCACAGCGAAATTTAGACGCTTTTTTATACCACATCAGTTACTATACAAAACTTGATAGCACAGAGGCAGTTCATCCTGCATTAACCACGCATAGTGGCATGCTTGATATGCTTTGGGACCTAGGTTTTAGATCGCCTAAAAAAGAAAAAAAGGCAGTGACTGGCATTGATGCAGTGGTAGATTATTGTTTGTCATTTGAAGCAGGTAGAGACAACCTCCCCTACGAAATTGACGGCATGGTGATTAAAGTAGATAATATAGCATTACAAGAAAAAATGGGCATGACTTCGCACCATCCAAGGTGGGCGATTGCCTTTAAATTTAAAGCGAGGCAGGCTTCTACAAAGCTTACCAGCATTGAGTTTCAGGTAGGTCGTACCGGGGCGGTTACGCCTGTTGCTAAACTGCAGCCTGTTAGTGTAGGCGGTGTCACCGTATCAAGTATATCGGTGCACAACGAAGAATATATTAAAGAAAAAGATTTAAAAATTGGGGATACTGTTTTAATTGAAAGAGCCGGTGATGTGATTCCTCAAATTGTAAAATCGTTACCAGAATTAAGAGACGGAAGCGAACAAACTATTGTTTTTCCAACCCATTGTCCAGCATGTAATGCGCCACTAAGCAAAGAAGAAACAGAAGCGGTGTGGCGTTGTAACAGTAGTACTTGTGAAGCACAGGTAGTAGAAAAAATAATACACTTTGTATCTAAAGACGCACTCGATATTAAAAGCTTTGGAGAATCGAACGTACGCAAATTTTATGAACTAGGGCTTATAACAGATGTACCAAGTATTTACAGTTTAGATTTTGAACGCATTGGTGTATTGGAAGGCTTTGGTAAAAAAAGTATAGAAAATTTACAAGCTGCACTCGAAGCTTCTAAAAAACAACCGTTGTACCGTTTAATTTATGGCCTAGGCATCCGGTTTATTGGAGAAACAACGGCTAAAACATTAGCAAACGCTGTAGATCACTTACTAGATTTTACAACAAAGTCGGAAGCCGATTTATTAGCACTTGAAGATGTGGGTGTTAAAGTGGCTAAAAGTATTGTTGACTTTTTTGCCGATGCAAAAAATATTGAACTCTTACATAAGCTTGAAGCAGTAGGTCTCGATTTAAAAAATCAGAAAAAAGCTGCGCCTGTTGGTAGTTCATTAACGGGGCAAACCTTTTTATTTACGGGCACCCTTCCTACCCTCAAACGCAGTGCTGCAGAGCAAATGGCCGCCGACCTTGGAGGTGTTATTGCGAGTGGTGTAAGTAGTAAATTAAATTATTTAGTAGTAGGCGAAGATGCAGGTAGCAAGCTAGAAAAAGCTAAAAAAATTAATACCATCCATGTTATTTCGGAAGCGGAATTTATTCAGTTAATTGAATCTTCAAAACTATAACCATGCTTGCAGCTAGCACTTTACAGTTTTTAAAAAAACTAGATAAAAACAACAATAAAGCATGGTTTGATGCAAACCGTAAACAGTATGAAGCTGCTAAATTAGATTTTGCAAACCTTACAGGGCAAGTAATTGCGCAGTTTGGTAAAAAAGAACCCGCTATTGCATTACTGCAACCCAAAGAATGTGTTTTTAGAATTAACAGAGACGTACGTTTTAGTAAAAACAAAGCGCCTTATAAAAACAATATGGGTGCTAGCATCAAAGCCGGCGGAAAAAAATCTTTGGCAGCAGGTTACTATATTCATTTGGAACCAGGAGGCAAGAGTTTTGTAGGTGGTGGCCTCTATATGCCGGATGCTGGCATTGTTGGAAAAATAAGACAAGAAATAGATTACAATTACGCCGAATTTTTAAAGATTGTACAAAACAAAAAGTTTGTAGCGCAGTATGGTGGACTTGATTTTTCGGAGGGCATGAGTTTGGTGAGAGAACCAAAAGGTTATGAAAAAGAGAACCCTGCTATTACGTATATAAAACTTAAAAGTTGGGTGGCTACCGCTCCGCTTAGCGATACTGCGTTACAAGATAAAAACCTTGCAACGCAGCTCACAAAAGCATTTGAATATTTACAACCACTCATTTCATTTTTAAACGAAGGCATGAATGCCTAAAAACTAAGAAGCTAAAATGCCTACGCTCGTAAGGTATTCGGCAATTTGTACCGCATTGGTAGCAGCACCTTTACGTAGGTTATCACTTACCACCCACATGTTTAATGTTTTAGGTTGTGTTTCATCTCTACGTAATCTTCCAACAAATACTTCATCTTTTTCATGTGCCCATAATGGCATTGGATAAAGTTGTTCATTGTCATTTTGTTGAACCACAACACCAGGCGCTGCAGCTAATAAAGCCGTTACTTCCGCTAAATCATATTCGTTTTCAAATTCTACGTTCACGCTCTCGCTATGCCCACCCACTACTGGAATACGCACAGTGGTAGCCGTTACTTTAATGCTGTCATCTTGCATTATTTTACAAGTTTCTTTCACCATTTTCATTTCCTCTTTGGTATAACCGTTCTCTAAGAAAACATCGATTTGAGGAATTACATTTAAATCAATTTGATACTTATACGCCATTTCAGTTTCCTTACCTGCGCGCTCATTAAAAAGCTGATCAACAGCTTGTTTACCAGTACCGGTAACGCTTTGGTAGGTACTTACAACAACACGCTTAATTTTATATTTCTCGTGCAATGGCTGAAGGGCCACCACCATTTGAATGGTAGAACAATTGGGATTTGCAATGATATAATCCTCCGCTGTTAATACAGAAGCATTGACTTCTGGAACCACTAATTTTTTTGTTGGATCCATGCGCCACGCTGAAGAATTGTCTATCACGCGAATACCAGCAGCAGCATACTTTGGAGCCCACTCCAGTGAGGTGGTTCCGCCCGCCGAAAATATAGCAACTGCAGGTTTAGCGGCGATACCATCTTCCATACTTACCACTTTATACGCTTTACCTTTAAACTGTACTTCTTTACCAACAGATCTTTCAGATGCTACTGGTATGATTTCAGTGACAGGAAAATTACGTTCGGCAAGTACTTGTAACATTTTTGTACCTACCAGGCCAGTTGCCCCTACGACTGCTACTTTCATTTTTTTTGTTTTTGTTTCTCAATAATTAAAAAAAAAGGCCCTCCCATTTGGGAAGGCCTCTTGCGTATGTTTATACATTACAAAACGAAGCACCTCCCTGGTTAGAGCGGTTTTTTGATACGTTTTGTATGTTTCGATGTTCTCATGTTCGGATGTAAAATTAGGGGCATTTTAATACAACGCCAAAATATTTTAAGCGCTATTCTACAACCAGCTTGATATCAAAGTTTACAAGGTCTACAAATTCAGCGATACGGTCGCTAATATCGGCCTTGCTAATTTCTCTCAAACGCTCGGTACCAAACTTTTCTACGCAATAAGAAGCCATGGCACTACCCACAATGATAGCAGTTTTCATGTTTTCAAAAGAGATGTCTTTGGTACGAACGATATGACCAATAAAGCCACCCGCAAAAGTATCACCAGCTCCTGTTGGATCAAACACTTCTTCTAATGGAAGTGCTGGTGCAAAAAACACTTGATCTTCATGGAATAAAAGAGCACCGTGCTCTCCTTTTTTAATGATCAAATATTTAGGCCCCATCGCCATAATTTTTTTAGCCGCTTTAACCAGGCTATACTCGCCACTTAATTGACGCGCTTCACTATCATTCACCATTAATACATCTACAAGGCTAATAGTGTGTAATAAATCATCCATCATAATTTCCATCCAAAAGTTCATGGTATCCATGACAATGAGCTTTGGGCGTTTTTTTAATTGCTTGATCACGCTGCTTTGAACACTAGGCACTAAATTACCAAGCATCAAAAATTCGCAGTCCTGAAAGCTATCTGGCACAACTGGTACAAAATTTTCAAGCACATTTAATTGTGTTTCGAGCGTATCACGTGAATTCATATCCATGTGGTAGCGGCCACTCCAAAAAAATGTTTTTTCATCTTTTTTGATTTGAACACCTTCTAAATCTACACCGCGCGCAGTAAGCGCCGCAAGTTCAGCATCTGGAAAATCACCACCAACTACAGAAATTTGTTTTACTGGGGTAAAATTGGAAGCACACCAGGCAATATAAGTACCCGCACCACCAATGATTCGATCACTTTTTCCAAAAGGTGTTTCGATGGCATCAAATGCCATTGAACCTACTACAACTAAAGACATATATTTTGATTTATTACGGGTGCGAAAATAGGCTTTTTAGGTGCAAATGGGAAAACTAACAGAAAAAACCAATAACTTAGCATAAATCGCTAACATATGTTAGCGCAAATACAAGCATATGGCAAGGATAAAAACAGAAAAAAACACGACCCGTAAAGACGTAATCGTTAGTAAAGCTGCTATTTTATTTAGAGAAAAGGGCTTTAAAGCAGCTAGCATGCGTGACCTCGCCGAATCGGTGGGGGTAGAAGCAGCTAGCTTATACAATCATATCAAATCTAAAACAGAGCTTCTACACGAACTATGTTTTAGTGTCGCCAACCGTTTCTTACAAAAACTCGACGAAATAGAATCGGAACCTATCCCTGCCATTCAGAAAATTGAAAAAATACTTCGTTTTCATATTGTTGAAATGGTAAACAGTTATGAAGAAGTGTATGTGAGCGATAGAGAGTGGAAACACTTGAACGATCCTTACCTTTCTAATTTTCAAAACCAGCGCCGCATATACCGCAAGCGACTTGCAGCTATTATAGAAACGGGCATAAAAAACAAAGAGATCAAACCTATTGATGCACCAACAGCCGTACTCATTTTGTTACACGCCATCAGTGGTATTGAAAGCTGGCACCGTTCTAAACAAAAAATTACAGCTGCGGCATTAGAAGAAAATATGGTTACCATTTTAGTAGGCGGGTTAACCGTATAACCTTGTACCTTTGTACTCTAACAAAATACGTGTTGCACGAAAATAGTGTCTGAAAGAAATAATTTTATTGACTACATCCGAATTTTTTGCCGCAGTGGCCATGGTGGCGCTGGTGCCAGACACTTTATGCGTAATAAGCTCACGGCAAAAGGTGGACCCGATGGTGGCGACGGTGGCAGAGGTGGCCATATTATATTAAGAGGCAACGCACAACTTTGGACGCTGCTTCACATGCGCTATTTTAAAAACGTACTTGCAGAACACGGAGAAGGCGGCAGTAAAAACAATTGCACCGGTCATGATGGAAAAGATATTATACTTGAAGTGCCACTAGGTACCCTTGCAAAAGACGAAGAAACAGGAAACATAGAAGCCGAAATTTTACACGATGGTCAGGAAATTATTTGGCTAAAAGGCGGAAGAGGTGGACTGGGTAATAGCAATTTTGCAACCCCTACCAACCAAGTACCAGAGCACGCTCAACCAGGAGAAGAAGGATCAGAAGGTTATAAATTTTTAGAGTTAAAAGTACTTGCCGATGTAGGACTTGTTGGATTCCCCAATGCTGGAAAATCAACTTTGCTATCTTCTATTACAGCAGCTACCCCTAAAATTGCCAACTACGCATTTACCACCCTAACGCCACAACTTGGTATGGTGGAATATAGAGATTCACGCTCTTTTTGTATTGCCGATTTACCTGGTATTATTGAAGGTGCTGCCGAAGGAAAAGGCCTAGGGCACCGGTTTTTAAGACATATTGAGCGCAACGCCATTTTACTTTTCATGATCCCCGCCGATAGCAACGATCACAAAAAAGAATTTGATATTTTACGCAACGAATTAGAACAGTACAACCCTGAGATGCTTCAAAAAGATTTTATCATTGCGATTAGTAAATCGGATATGCTAGACGATGAATTAAAAGAAGCGATCGCAAAAGAACTTCCAAAAAATGTACCACACGTATTTATATCTTCAGTGACCAACACAGGATTAAGTGCACTGAAAGATTTGTTGTGGGATACGCTTAATAAATAAATATTTGATCGCA
>JBEGUD010000148.1:0-11502 GCA_041179065.1 Bacteroidota bacterium
CGTCCCGAATTTTTAAACAGGGTAGATGAAATTATCATGTTTAGTCCACTCTTAAAAAAGCAAATATTAGGCATTGTAAAAATTCAACTGCAAGGGCTTCAAAAAATGGTAGCACTTTCTGGTATTACGCTTCAATATTCCGATTATTTACTAGAGTTTTTAGCAGAGCAAGGTTTTGATCCTCAAATGGGGGCTAGACCTTTAAAGAGGCTTATTCAAAAACTCATTGTAAATGCGCTTAGTAAAAAAATACTCGCAGGTGAGGTGGATAAAACAAAGCCAGTACTTGTGGATGTATTTGATGGAGTGGTTGTTTTTTCCAATTAATTCGTTTAACATTTTATTGGCTTTAAAATTATGTTGTTTAACAAAGCCTTATTAAACCATCGTAATAAATTTGGTTCTTACCCCCAAACCAAATTATGTATACCATGAAAAAATCCACTCAATTTTTTGCGGCTACTTTAGTTGCCATTGTATCATTTGTTGCGGTCGCTTGTAACAAGTCAACATCATTAGAAAATGGATCTGCTGTTCAGGAGCTTAACCTGCTTTTAACAGATGGTCCCGGAGACTACAACAATGTATTTATTGATATTAAATCGTTGCAGGTTGTAATTGATACGGCAAGAGAAGGCTCGCGCAGGCGAGATACCTGTAATTGGGATCATATTGCTTCCAACCGAAATAGCCGTAAAGATTCTGGATTGGTTTGGACAAGCATGCCCATTAAAGCAGGCGTGTACGATATTTTAAAATTTCGAAATGGACTGGATACTTTATTAAGTTCTGCAAATGTTCCAAAAGGAGCTGTTAGACTTATTCGTATCGAATTAGGAACCAACAATTCGGTGGTAAAGGATAGTGTATCCTATCCACTGAATTTAGCGCCTAATTTACCAGCATTCATTACTATAAAATTAGGAGGCAAAGAATTAGAAGAATTTTCTAGTCGCAGACATAGGCTTTGGTTAGATTTTGATGTAAGTCGTTCTATTATTGAAGCAAATGGACGTTTTTACCTCATACCTGTGATGCACACATTTGTAGAAAAAAATACAGCAAGTGTGGCTGGAAAGGTAAAGCCTAGAGATGCAAAAGCGTTACTAACATTATTCAATAATACCGATACCGCATATGCACTTCCAAATAAAGAGGGTGAATTTAAAATGCGTGGTTTAAAAGATGGTACTTACAAGTTATTGGTAAAAGCATCAAACGGGTATAGGGATACCACCATCAATAATGTTGTTGTGGTTCAACCTAAAACCACAAGTGTGGGTGTTATTGAACTCAGAAAATAAGTAATATAGGGTTGATTTGTTTAGAATGGGGGCGCTTGGCGCCCCCATTTGTATTTGATACTACCAGTTAAAAAGCTTTTTTTTGTAAAGCATAATAATTGGAACACATGATAAAAAATCGTAAAGCAGCAATTGGGTTTATATTTATTACTTTGTTAATTGATGTAACTGGACTGGGTTTAATTATACCAGTGGTTCCCAAGCTAATTGAAGATTTGCTCCATACAACCAATATTAGTAAAGTGGCGCTGTTTGGAGGGTTGCTTACATTCTCATATGCCATCATGCAATTTTTATTTGCACCGGTTCTTGGTAATTTAAGTGACAAATATGGACGACGTCCCGTTCTTTTATTTTCATTACTCGGGTTTGGTCTCGATTATATACTCCTTGCTTTTGCACCAAGTATTGGATGGTTATTTGTGGGACGAATTATTGCAGGGATAACAGGTGCAAGTATGACAACAGCATCTGCCTATATCGCAGACATTAGTACACCCGAAACGCGCGCGCAAAATTTTGGTATGATCGGTGCTGCTTTTGGGCTTGGCTTTATAGTAGGCCCAATGATTGGTGGATTGCTTGGCGAAATGGGGCCACGTATTCCATTTTTAGTAGCAGCAGGACTTGCGCTTTTAAACGCCGCCTATGGTTATTTTGTTTTACCAGAATCTTTGGATGTTTCAAATAGAAGGGCTTTTGATTGGAAGCGAGCAAACCCCATAAGTTCATTAAAAAACTTGTCTAGGTTCCCGGCCGTTGCTGGACTTATTGTTTCGTTCTTTTTAATTTATGTGGCTTCACATGCAGTTCAAAGCAATTGGAGTTATTTTAATATTGAAAAATTTAAGTGGACACCTAAAATGATTGGTATATCTCTGGCTGTTGTTGGTGTATTGGTTAGTCTTGTTCAGGGAGTGCTTGTAAGATTTGTGAATCCAAAAATTGGTAATGAAAAAAGCGTATATGTTGGTTTAGGATTATATACCATTGGACTTGTTTTATTTGGTTTAGCATCACAAAGTTGGATGATGTTTGTGTTTTTAATTCCATACTGTTTGGGCGGTATTTCTGGCCCGGGCCTACAAGCCATTATTTCAGGAACTGTTCCTGCCAACGAGCAAGGAGAACTCCAAGGTTCACTAACTAGTATTATAAGCATTACCTCTATTGTTGGACCACTGGTGATGTCTAATTTATTTGCCTTCTTTACGGGCCCAATAGCACCATTTTATTTCCCGGGTGCACCTTTTATGCTCGCTGCAGTACTCATGCTATTAAGTTGCTTTTTTGCCTACAAAGCGTTGAGGACTAAGTAATATTTCGTTTTTCGCGCTTTAAATGACGATCTTTTGACACTTTAACTTTTCAAATGACAAGTATTAATTGGAAGGGGGGCTATTTATGCGTACTTTTGCACTTTAATTACAATTTACAAATTTACAAATGGACACACAAATTCAAGGAACTGTAAAGTTCTTCAACGAGGAAAAAGGTTTTGGATTCATCAAGCATGACAATTCAAGCAAAGAAACTTTCGTACATGCTAACGGCTTGATTGACCAAATCGAGGCGAATGACAAGGTTATTTTTGACGTGCAAGAAGGCCGTAAAGGTCCTAACGCAGTTAACGTTAAACGTTTAAGTTAATTACTAAAACAAGCTTAACCAATTATAGGCCATTTCGCTAACCGCGAAATGGCCTTTTTCTTTGCCCTAGCTTAACTATATTTGTGGTCAATACAAGCACTTATGTCAACAATACTTGAACAGTTACAAGAAACAAAAACATACATACAATCAAAGGTAAAAGACCAGGCAGCCATTGGTATCATTTTAGGTAGCGGGCTCGGAAATCTAGCTTCAGAAATTGTATCCGAATTTGAAATTCCATATGAGCAAATTCCTCATTTTCCGGTAAGCACTGTTGAAGGGCATAAGGGCCGTTTAATTTTTGGTACACTAGAAGGTGTAAAAGTTTGGGTAATGTCGGGGCGTTTCCATTTTTATGAAGGCTATACACCTCAACAAGTTTCTTATCCAGTAAGAGTGATGCGTGCACTAGGTGTAGAAACATTACTACTATCTAATGCGGCAGGTGGTGTTAATAGTAATTTTAAAGTAGGTGATTTAATGATCATCAATGATCATATCAGTTTATTTACCATCAATCCATTACTTGGCAAAAACGAAGAAGCACTAGGAACTCGTTTCCCAGATATGAGCGAGCCCTATGCTAAATCATTAATTGCAAAAGTAAAAAATATAGCAGCCGCTAATGATATTAAAGTGCATGAAGGTGTGTATTTAGGCGTAACGGGTCCTACATTTGAAACCAGGGCTGAGTATAAACTCATTTTGGCTGTTGGCGGCGATGCTGTAGGTATGAGTACTGTGCAAGAAACCATTGTAGCGGTGCATGGTGGCATGAAAGTATTTGCAATTAGTGTAATTACAGATTTAGGTATTCGTGAAGAGGATAATATCATTACACATCAGGAAGTTTTGGAAGCGGCAACAGCCGCCGAGCCAAAGCTTACCTTATTATTTAAAGAATTAGTTAAACAATTATAATGCTGCTTAAGCGCTATTGTTTATTTTTTTTCAGCTACTGTATTGTAGGTATGGTAGCCGCTCAATCTGATGATAAGCCGCAACTAAGGGGTGGCAGACCTGGTGCAGGTGCAGTTACATACGACCGGCAGGGAAGACCCATAAAAAATAGCGCTGGCAAAAACGACTCTTTACAAACCCGTAATAGTTTAGCCGATTCAATAACTATTTTTTACAAGCATTTTGATTCTACCAAATTAAGAACCCTAGATAGTTCAATAAACGATTTTAGTAGATATTTTCCACTCCCTTACACAGTGCGTTCTTTGGGTAATTTAGGGACGGCAACACAGTCTCTATTATTTAATCCATACATGAAAGCTGGGTTTAATGCCGGATTTCATGGTTATGATTTATATAACTACTCCTTAGAGAATACAAAGTTTTATGAAACAACGAGGCCTTTTACAGAACTGGCTTTCGTACTTGGCGCTAAAGCAGAACAAGTCGTAGATTTTTTACACACGCAAAATAAAAAAGACAATTTTAATTTTTCGTTACAATACAGGTTTAGTAATTCACCGGGGGCATTAAAAAATCAAAATGCCAATTTAAACAACCTTCGTTTTACCAGTCATTTCAAATCTAATAACCGCAAGTACGAACTGTTTTTTGTTTTCTTGTCCAATAAAAATGCATCTTCCGAAAATGGCGGTTTGCAAAATCCAAGTAAGCTCGATAGTCTATCTTTAAATGATCCATATGAGTTGGAAACGAGGCTTGGTAAATCTGCTGCAGCTTCGCGAAATCCATTTAATACGAATGTTTCTACTGGAAATATTTATACCAGTAGTCAATTTGTGATCAGACAACAGTATGATTTAGGTAAAAAAGATTCTAGTATTGTGGATTCTGTAACCTATCGTATTTTTTATCCAAGGCTAAGGCTTCAACATACTTTATCAGTAGCGTCAAATGTTTATCATTTTTTAGATAACTATGTAGATTCAAGTAGCTATCAATTGTATTTTAATAAGACTGTCCCTTCTGCAAAGTCCATCATTTATAAGGATAATTGGCAGGATATTACCAACGAGTTTAGTATTCTTACCTTTCCTGATAAAAACAACCAAAGTCAATATTTAAAAACAGGCATTGCGTATCAGGCGCTCAAAGGAACTTTTGATACAACCAGTTCTATCTCTTTTTACAATATCTATGCAGTTGGCGCTTATAAAAATAGATCTAGAAATAAAGTGTGGGATATTGATGCGCACGCCCATTTGTATTTGAATGGACAAAATGCTGGCGATTATGAAGCAGCTGTTTATTTGCAGCGTTATTTAGGTTCCAAAGCTGGTTATTTATCACTTGGGTTTAATAACGTTAACAGGTCCCCAGCATTTGTGCTAGACCCATTAAGTAGTTTTAGGATTAATGCTAATACAAACTTTGCAAAAGAAAATAGTATCAAGCTAATGGCGAAGTACGAAAAACCCAATAGGCGTTTTTCTTTTACTGCAAATTTTTACGGCATTAACAATTACATGTATTTTGATGGATTTTTTGCTGCAAAACAGGCTAGTGGCTTATTTAATTTGCTGCAATTGTCACTCGAAAAAAAGTGGCATCTAAAAGGACATTGGAACTGGTACACCGAAATGCATGTGCAACAAAAAATTGGAACTGGTCCCGTTAATGTGCCTTTATTTTATACCCGAAATAGGCTTGCTTTTGAAGGCAACTTTTTTACCAACCTCGACGTTTCTACCGGGTTAGAAATGCAATATTTTACAGCCTACAATGCCGATGGGTATGCTCCATTTTTAGGGGCTTATTATTATCAGAACAGACAGCAGCTTTCCAATAGACCCGATATTCATGCCTTCTTTCATTTCAGAATCAAGCGTTTAAAAGGGTTTATTCGGGCAGAAAACCTTAATAGTTTAAATACCGCTAAAGGATTTTCATTTGATAAGCCCAATTTCATGACGGCGCTTTACCCTAATACCACCCTTTGGACCCGTATTGGAATCTGGTGGAACTTTATTAATTAAAGTATTGTAGCTTTATACCCATGAAGCGCCTCATTACCCTATTCATTGCACTTATATACCTGGTTATGTCTACTGGGTTTGTAATGAATAGCCATTACTGCATGGGTAAACTCAGTTCTATAGAACTGGGGCGTTCCGAAGTAAAAAAATGTATTTGCGGTATGCGCATTGATCGCGCAAAAAAAAGCAAGTGCTGTCATTCAAAATTAGATGTAGTTAAGTTACAAGAGGATCACAAGACGGCCCCAAGTGTCTTATTCCAATTCAGTGTAATGGAAGCGGTGGTTCCTCAGTTTTATTGGAGTGCTGTTAACTATACTAATTTATACACTCTCGACAACTACCTTAAAAAGTTGCCACCTAATTTACACAAGCAAGATACCTACAAGCGTGTCGGTGTATTTTTAATTTAGGATATCCTCCACTTTACTTTCTTTTTCTTTATTTTCTGCGCCATGTTATTTACGTGGCTTAACTTATTTATTATTCTAAAAATCTAATGGTATGAAGATCAAATTTCTTTTCGCGTCTATTTTAACTATTGTATTAACTGCGTCAGTGGCGTTTGCTCAAACAAAGCCAGCACCAAAGTCTGAAACCATTAAAGTTTGGGGTAACTGTGGTATGTGTAAAACAACCATTGAAACGGCAGCTAAAGATGCAGGTGCTTCTACCGCTGTATGGAACAAGACCACTAAAATGTTAAAAATCACTTACCTAGTATCTGCAACAAGCGGCGCTAAAGTTCAGGAAAAAATTGCAAGCGTAGGGTATGATACCAAAGATCTAACAGCGCCCGATGCGGTTTATAATGAGCTTCCAGAGTGCTGCCAGTATGAGCGTAAGGCAGCTAAAAAAAATTAATCATTCAAAATCTTTAATACATGAAAAAGATATTTTTATTGTTGATTTGCTGCTGGACAATCAGCGCTAATGCGCAGGTGCAAAAAGTAAACTTGCAAGCTAGCGGCTTAACCTGTGCGATGTGTTCAAAAGCTATTTATAAAGCGGTTTCGGCCATTTCATTTGTAGATACGGTACTTGTAAATATCGAAGCCTCTACTTATGATATTCGGTTTGATAAAGAAACGACACCTAGGTTTGATCAAATTGCTAAAGCAGTAGTAGATGCTGGATTTTCGGTTGCTAATTTAACTGTCATGGTAAATTTTGATAAGCAAGCCGTAGATAAAAATGGTTTATTTACACAGGATGGTATTAATTACAAATTGATGGGAACACCGCCGGCTAATTTACAAGGCAGCAAAAAATTGCAGTTGGTAGGAAAGCAGTACATGCTTCCCAAAGATTTTAAAAAGATACCAGTAGCCCAGCTTGGAAATGTTGCATCTAATACGTACTTGGTATCCGTAAATTAAAGTAACATGAAAAAAATATTTTTCTTTTTGTTACTACTAGCAGGTTCTTTTGCAGAAGCACAAGAGTTATTTGTTTACACAGAGCCTGCTAGTAATATGCCAGCAAATTCTGTAGCTATTAAGCAAAGTGCTAAATTTTTTGACCAGGGCGCTACTTCAAGTACCCGCCATGCCACAGAAATAATGCTTGGTGCTAACAAAAACTTAATGATTCACGGAGCGGCAACTTATGGCGCACTGAACAATTCACCCTTTGGTCTCGAAAGTATTAGGGCTTATGGAAAGTATCGCTTTTTTAGTGCCGACGGAATGTACAGTCATTTTAGAATGGCTGCTTTTGCTGAAATAGCACATAGTAATACAAAGCCCATGTACCAAGAAATCAATTTGCAAGGTGATCATGCTGGTATGCAAGCTGGCCTTGTATTTACGCAGCTATTACACAAATTAGCGGTATCGTCTACGGTAAGCTATGCGGCAATTAATGGGAATAGCAAAGCACATCAACTTGCAATGGGTAATAAAGCTGAGGCGCTTAATTATTCATTGTCTTTTGGTCATTTAATTTTGCCTAAAAAATATACAAGCTACGATCAAACCAACTTTAATATGTATGCCGAGTTGCTAGGTCAAGCAATACCAGGTACCCGTAAAAGTTACCTAGATTTTGCACCTAGTATGCAGCTTATATTTAAGAGTAAGCTTAAGTTCAATCTAGCATACCGCTTTAATGTACAATCCAGTATGACCCGTATGGCTCAAACTAGCTGGATGCTTGGAGGTGAATGGCTCTTTTTGAATGCCTTTAAAAAGTAATGACTATATATAATAGGCTGCTCTTTTTTTTATATCTTTAAAAGGTGAAAAAAAGGGCAGCCTATATATTTTTGGGCATCTATTTACTAGGTGCAACGCAGCTACATCAGCTGCTAAAAATGCCTTTATTGCTCGAACATTATAAGGAGCATAAATTGGATAATGGCAATTTGTCACTTATTAGTTTTATGTACCAGCATTACGTGGGAGATGATGGTAATGCAAACGATGATCAAAAAGATCAAAATTTACCCTTTAAATCTGCTCATTTCCAATTACAAAACACGGTTGTTTTTGCTGTGTTCAAATACGAGTTACCAAAAATTATGGTACCTCAAAAACAAGCTGGTTGGCCAGTGATGCAATCGTATTCACTTTCTACAATAGCGCTTGATTCCTTATTCAGACCTCCCAAAGTTTAATTGTCTTTTGCGTTTTTACACGCCCATTTATTTTTTATTTTTTTTGAAATAATTATAGCTGTCATGCTAAAGAAAATCATTGATTTTTCGATAGCCAATAAATTAATTATTGGTTTATTTATAATTGCACTTATAGGGTGGGGAAGTTACGAAGTAACCAGGCTTCCAATCGACGCTGTTCCTGACATTACAGACAATCAAGTGCAAGTAATTACTGTGTCGCCTTCACTAGGTGCGCCAGATATTGAACGCCTTGTTACATTTCCAATTGAACAATCTTGTAGTAGTATTCCGGGCCTCAAGCAAATTAGAAGTTTTTCTAGATTTGGATTGTCGCTTGTTACCATTGTTTTTGATGATGAAACCGATATTTATTGGGCACGTCAGCAAATTACTGAACAGCTGCAAAAAGTAAAACAAGAAATTCCAGAAGGGGTGGGTGCGCCAGAATTAGCGCCTGTATCTACTGGGCTTGGTGAAATATTTCAATATGTTGTTAGACCCTTAAAAGGATACGAAAGTACCTATGGTCCCATGGAACTCAGAACCATTCAGGACTGGATTGTTAGAAGACAATTGTTAGGAACACCTGGTGTAGCAGAAGTGTCAAGTTTTGGCGGAAAATTAAAGCAGTATGAAATTTCTGTAAAACAGGATAAATTAAAATCGCTGGGTATTACTATCGGCGATGTTTTTGATGCACTTGAAAAAAACAATCAAAATACAGGCGGTGCCTATATCGAAAAAGGTCCTACTGTTTTGTATATCAGAACAGAGGGGTTAACTGGAAGTATCGAAGATATCGAGCAGGTGGTGATAAAATCTTTGCAAGGAGGTACACCCTTATTAATTAAAGACGTTGCAACGGTTCAATTCGGGGCGGCCATTAGGTATGGCGCTATGACCTATAATGCCGATGGCGAAGTAGCGGGCGCAGTAGTAATGATGTTAAAGGGTGCTAATGCATCGGAAGTGATTAAGCGTGTAAAAAATAGGGTTGCCGAAATTCAAAAAATGCTCCCTGAAGGTGTGGTGATTGAGCCTTTTTTAGACCGAACAAAAATGGTAAATAGTGCCATTAGTACTGTTCAAACCAATTTAATAGAAGGTGCACTTATTGTCGTTTTTGTATTGGTGTTTTTCCTTGGCAATATAAGGGCAGGACTTATTGTGTCATCGGTGATTCCGCTTTCTATGTTGTTTGCCATTATTTTGATGAATTATTTTGGCGTGGGTGGTAATCTTATGTCGCTTGGTGCTATTGATTTTGGACTGATTGTGGATGGATCGGTTATTGTTGTTGAAGCCATTTTACACCGCTTTTCGCATGCCAAACATTTTAGGGGACTAACGGCAATTGGTCAAAAAGAAATGGATGAAGAAGTAGGGTCAAGTACAGGGTCTATGATTAAATCTGCAGTGTTTAGTCAAATTATTATTCTAATTGTTTATCTACCTATTTTGTCTTTGCAAGGTATCGAAGGTAAAATGTTTAAACCCATGGCATTTACGGTTGCGTTTGCAATTATTGGCGCATTTATTTTGTCGATCACCTATGTTCCTATGATGGCTGCACTGGTGCTCAATAAAAAGCTCAATCATAAAAAAACTTGGACGGATATATTCATTGCTTTTATTGAAAGAAAATACCAGCCTGTTTTACAAAAGATATTAAGGATTCCTAAATTGGTAATTGGTGTAACTGTTGTGTTGTTTGGCGTCGCAGTGCTCTTGTTAACTAAAATGGGCGGCGAGTTTATGCCGTCATTAGAAGAAGGGGATTTTGCTGTAGAAACGCGCCTTTTGACAGGGAGTAATTTAAATACCTCTATTGCGTCAACGCAGGAGGCTGTAAAACTTTTGTTGGCCAACTTTCCAGAAATCACAAAAGTGGTCACAAAAATTGGTAGTGCAGAAATACCTACCGATCCAATGCCTTTTGAAGCAGGTGACATGATGGTGATTTTGAAAGACAAAAAAGAATGGACTTCGGCTAAAACTTTTCCAGAACTCAGTAAAAAAATGACAGCTGTTTTAGAACAGGTTCCTGGTATCACTGTAGGATTTCAATACCCCGTTCAAATGCGATTTAATGAGCTCATGACAGGTGCAAGACAAGACGTTGTATGTAAAATTTTTGGTGAAAATCTAGATTCCTTAGCGCTATATGCATCAAGGTTAAATGCCATTATGCAAACTGTTGATGGTGCCGTAGATATTTACGAAGAAAAGGTAACCGGTATGCCACAAGTGGTTGTAAAATACAATAGAACGGCGATGGCTAAATATGGGATACACGTGGCAGATGTAAATAGGGTGGTGAATACTGCTTTTGCTGGTCAGGTAACTGGTCAGGTGTATGAAGAAGAAAAACGTTTTGACATGGTGGTTAGGCTTTCAGATAGTGCTCGAAAAAACATGGCAGATATTGCAGCACTTCAAATTTCAACCTCGCAAGGCACACAAATTCCACTTGCTTATGTCGCATCTATTACAGAAGTTGAGGGGGTTAATCAAATACAAAGAGAGAACACGAAAAGGAGAATTATTGTTGGTTTTAATGTAGCTGGCAAAGATGTTCAAACACTTGTTGGCGAATTACAACAAAAAGTAGAAGCGCAATTAAATTTACCCAAAGGTTATACCATTTTGTATGGCGGATCCTTTGAAAATATGACTGCTGCAAAAGAAAGGCTTGCCATTGTAGTGCCAGTAGCACTATTGTTAATATTCTTGCTTTTGTATTTTGCCTTTGGTTCAGTTAAGCAAGGGCTACTTATTTATACTGCAATTCCGCTATCGGCAACCGGTGGAATTTTTGCACTCTGGGTTAGGGACATGCCTTTTAGTATTTCTGCGGGGGTAGGTTTTATTGCGCTCTTTGGAGTAGCGGTATTAAATGGGATACTATTGGTTTCTGAATTTAACAGACTTAAAGCAGCTGGCTGGCATGATGTTAAACGCATTGTGA
>JBEGUD010000149.1:0-5779 GCA_041179065.1 Bacteroidota bacterium
ATACATATCGATGTTATTAAATGGGCTGCCGCCCACACTGCTTGTAGCACCACCCGAAAAATAGACAATGCCCCCAACGCTAGTTGCGGCAATACTTACCCGAGGTTGGCTGAGTGTTTTACTGCTCCATTTTTCAGATAAATAATCATACAAGTACACCGCAGTTCCGCCAGCAAATAAAACTTTATTACCCTGAGCTATAGCTGTGTATTGTCCAGCTTTAGGCAGCTCTGCAGTTGACCATTTTTGATCTACTATATCATAGATGTCTACCCTTGTAGTGGCAGATGCATTGCCTTGCAACGCTGTGCCTCCACCAAAAAATACTTTGTTGCCAGAAACAGCTGCTGCAACGCCCCATTTTTTTTGACTGAGCTCGGTGGTAGACCAGTCTTTTGTAGCAACATCGTAAATATCTACTCTTGATGTAAAATTCGGACCAGGCCCTGTAGGTTGGTATCTCCCTCCCGCTAAAAATATTTTATTTCCTGAAAAAGCCACACCAGATACTTTTCGTTTTTCAGAAAGTAATCCAACAGGTGTTAACCTTGCCTGCATGATTTGCCTATTGGTCGCAATAATATTTAATTGCGTGGTATCTTTTTTTACATTGCCGTCATTGTCTGTGACACTTAATTCAAAAATATATTTTCCGGCTAAAAGTCCTGTAACGGATGCTTGTGCTTTGTTTGGATTTGTGATTACAATACTAGCATTAATAGGAAAAATAGTTTGCCAATTGTATTTTGTGATGTTACCGTCCGGATCAAATGATTCTGATCCATTAAGCGTAATAATTTCTGGGTTGGTACTGCAATTTGTTAAATCGTAAGGGATGTTTTGATTCGCGCCTGCATTAGCAACTGGAGGAACACCTGGTGCTTCATTGACTTGCACTGAAAGTGTATCCCTGTCTACGAGTCCTGTAGCATCTGTAACCCTAAGTTCAAATACATGAAGCCCCGCAGTTAATTTAGTAACATCTGTTATGGCATTTGCTGGCGAAGTATATATTGTGTTGCCTGTGCCTTTAATTCTTGTCCATAAATAATCACTAATGTCGTTGTCCGGATCTGAAGATGCACTTCCGTCTAGTGTTACGGTGTTATTAGGAAGTTGAATGGTTTGATCAAGTCCAGCCTGTGCATCGGGTGGTCTAGCTATTTTTGTTTTGTCTACATAAATGGTAAGTGTATCGGTTGCTGTTAATTTATAAGAATTAGTAACCGATAATTCAAAAACATATTTTCCTTCTGTTAATTTTTTTGTCCATGTGGTTTTTGAGGTAGGTGATACAATACTATTGTTTGCTGGACCACTTAATTTTGTCCATTTGTAATTTGTAATACTTCCATTATTATCATACGATTTACTGCCGTCTAAATAGGCAGAATCTTGGGGTAGTACAATAGATTGATCTTTTCCCGCAACTGCAACTGGGGCTGTTTTTGCGGTGCCGCCATCTTCATAGGAGAGGTCTTTGGCGCAACCATTAAACAGAAGCCAGCATATGCATACCCAACAATAAAATATAGAAGCTGGCTTCTTCATTGATTTAAAGGTAATAAAATCCGCAGATTATATTAAATTGCTTCAAATACTCGTTATGCGTACACTTATTTATATACTACTTACTGTTTGTTCAAGTTCAATATTTGCTCAACAAACAGTACCAAATAAAACGAACACCGGAAAATATGTATTGGCAATTCATGGAGGTGCTGGCACACTTAATAAAAGCCAGTTTACACCTGCGCTTGAGGCTAAGTACAAGAGTGGCCTTGATAGCGCACTACTTGTAGGCAATGCCATTTTAGAAAAAGGTGGAACCGCATTAGACGCTGTTGAAGCTACTGTTAAGGTACTAGAAAATAATCCGCTATTTAATGCAGGTAAAGGTGCTGTATTTACAAACGAAGGGGTTAATGAACTCGATGCAGCCATTATGGATGGAAAAACATTAGCAGCGGGTTCTATTGCCGGTGTAAGAACTATTAAAAATCCAATTACTGCTGCAAGGGCTGTAATGGAAAAATCGGAACACGTTTTATTAAGCGGAAGAGGTGCCGAAACGTTTGCTGCCGCGCAAGGCATTGAAATAGTTGATCCATCTTATTTTTACACCCCAGAAAGATGGAAGGGTTTGCAGCGCGCAAAACAAAGAGATTCTTTGGATCAATTAAAGAAGGCTGGACAAGTCGCTTACGAAACTGAAAATGAGGAGCAGCGCCGTAAAGATAAATATGGAACTGTTGGAGCTGTTGCACTTGATACACACGGTAATTTAGCAGCCGCCACAAGTACTGGCGGTATGACCAATAAAAAGTGGGGTAGAATTGGTGATGCGCCAATTATTGGAAGTGGCACTTATGCCAACAATAATACAGTTGCTATTAGTTGCACTGGTTGGGGCGAATATTTTTTAAGACTTGTAATGGCAAAAAGTATTAGTGATCGTATGGAATTTGGAGGTCAAAGTTTGGCACTTGCTTCTGAAACACTTGTCATGAAAGAACTTCCAGCACTTGGTGGTGATGGTGGACTTATTGCTGTCGATAAAAATGGCAATATTGCACTTCCTTTTTGCACCGAAGGCATGTATAGAGGTTTTATTAAAAAAGAAAAACAGGGCGCTGCTATTGTAAAAGATATTTTAATTTTCAAATGATATTTCCAGTAAAAGTTCCATACACGGTTGGGCCTGATATTGTAAAATATGATGGGCCGGCATTTAATGTGGATCCGGATCCTGAATATCTATTAGAAAAAACGAAGGAGCTAGAATTACATGGAACGCAAGTTTGCGGAAGTATCAGTAATAGTTATTTACATCACCTAAATGCCTATTGTGGGTTTGATATAAATACCACAATGCCAGAAATATGTGTAAGGTTAGAAGAAGATGTCGCAATTTTAAAAGATGGTCATTTACATGCGATAGGCTTTTGTTTTCCAAGTGGATTTTCTCCAGCACAAAAAATAGGACTTTCTTTTTTTGATATGCACCTACCGGTAGGAGATGGAGAAACTCTACGAAGGTCAAGTGAAAAAGTATCGGCGCTTATTTCAAAACAAGATGCCATGTTTAGAAGGTATGTTTGGACACTTACATCACTACCTACTTTAAGTCAATTGCCTAGTTATACTAAGCCAACGCCACAATCAATTCATGATTTATATTTTAGAACGGAAACCCAAACAACAGTTGGTATTGGTGGTGATATTTGTTTGTTTTTTGTAAAAGTAGAAATGCATCCATTGCAGCAGGTATGGGATGATCCCGAAAAGCGAACATTGATTGTTGATAGTATTCATTCAATGTCTGAGGCGGTGCTAGATTATAAGAATTTAGTACATATTAAAAAGATTATCAATTAGAAGGTTGAATGAAAACAAAAAAGCCCCTAACTCATTGAAAGTTAAGGGCTTTTGCGGACCGGACGGGACTCGAACCCGCGACCTCCGCCGTGACAGGGCGGCATTCTAACCAACTGAACTACCGATCCAAACCTCCAAAAACTACCTTTTCAGGTCGTTTTCAGGACGGCAAAGATAAGGGTAAACACATTTCATAAACAAATCTTTTCTGAAAAATATTTGAAGCCCTAATTTTACCGAAATTCGCAGTTATTATGCCACAGTACCCGAATAGACAATTTTTAGAATTTGAGACGCCCATTAAGGAATTATTTGAGCAAATCGAGGATACTAAAAAGTTACAAGAGAAGAACCCTAAAATAGATTATAGTAAAACACTTGCGCAACTAGAAGCTTCTATTCTTGACAAAAGAAAAGAACTCACTGTTTCGTTAACGCCATGGCAGCGTGTACAATTAAGTAGACATCCGGATAGGCCGTATACTTTAAAATACATCGACAACATGTTTACCAACTTTGTTGAACTGCATGGTGACCGTAATGTAAAGGATGACAAAGCAATGGTGGGTGGTTTTGCGCAACTCAATGGCGAAACCGTAATGGTGATTGGCCAACAAAAAGGGATCAATACTAAAATGAGACAGCTCCGTAATTTTGGTATGGCCAATCCGGAAGGGTATAGAAAAGCGCTTCGTCTCATGCGTTTAGCAGAAAAATTTAATAAGCCAGTTATTGCGCTTGTAGATACGCCAGGTGCGTTTCCGGGGCTTGAAGCAGAAGAGCGTGGACAAGGTGAAGCGATTGCCCGAAATATTTATGAAATGATCCGCTTAAAAGTGCCGGTAATTGTTGTGATTATTGGTGAGGGTGCCAGTGGTGGAGCTTTAGGTATTGGTGTCGGAGATAGGGTACTGATGATGGAAAATACTTGGTACACCGTAATTTCTCCAGAAAGCTGTAGTTCAATTTTATGGCGTTCATGGGATAAAAAGGAACTAGCCGCGGAGCAATTAAAATTAACGGCTAAAGACATGAAAGGTTTTGGCCTTGTGGATGAAATTGTACATGAGCCACTAGGTGGGGCACACTGGGATTATTCCGAAGCTGCCGAACTTTTAAAGACAGCTATTGTTAAAGAATTAGAGGTGATAAAACATATTGCCCCACAAGACCGAATCAACCAGCGCATCGATAAATATTGCAAAATGGGATTCTGGGAAGAAACAACCGCATAATCATATAAAATGACAGTACAGCAACAATTGAGAGGAACAGGCGTAGCACTTGTATCGCCATTTGCAAAAGACGGAAGTATAGATTTTATATCTTTAGGTAAAGTCATTGATCATGTTATTAATGGTGGTGTTGAATATTTAATTACGCTTGGTACAACCGGTGAAACGCCAACATTAACCAAGGAAGAAAAAATTGAAATTATCAATTTCACCTTTAACCATGTTGCTGAAAGAGTGCCTATTATTGTTGGTGTGGGTGGTAATAGTACCGCCGAAGTGGTAAGTGATTTACAAAAGTTTCCTTTAGATAAAGCGGTTGCTGTTTTAAGTGCAGCACCTTATTATAACAAACCTTCTCAAGAAGGTATTTACCAGCATTACAAGGCAGTTGCGGCGGCTAGCCCTAAGCCAGTAATTTTGTACAATGTGCCTGGCCGAACAGGACGTAACATGTCTGCTTCAACTACGATTCGTTTGGCAAAAGATTGTCCAAATGTAGTGGCCATGAAAGAGGCAAGTGGCGATATGGCGCAGTGTATGGAAATTTTGCGTGATGCGCCTTCTGATTTTGTAGTAGTTAGTGGCGATGATTTATTAGCACTCCCTCAAATTGCTTGTGGTATGCAAGGTGTTATTAGTGTAGCAGCCAATGCGTATCCTGCGCAGTTTTCAAATATGGTTCGTGCTTGCTTGGCGGGCAATTTTGTGGAAGCAAAAAAAATCAACGATCCTTTAATTGAAGGATATGATATTATGTTTGCCGAAAACAATCCTGCAGGTGTTAAAGCATTTATGCATGAAATGGGATTACTAGAAAACGAAGTTCGTTTACCGGTAGTGCCTTTGAGTGAGCCTGTTTATAGCCGCGTAAAAATCTATGTAGGCAAGTAATTATTTTAGCAAAGCCTTAATTTCATTGAGTTTCATGAGTGCTTCAACTGGCGTCAGCTGATTGATGTCGATACTATTGAGTGCCGTTCTAATGCTATCAAAAGTAACCGTATGCTCATCAAAAATAGACAGCTGCACTTTAGGTTGTTTGGCCCCAGATGCTGTTAGTTTTAGTGTTGGCGTATTTTCTTGTTGCTGTTCTGTTTTGGCTTCTAACAGTGCAAGTATTTCATTGGCTCTATTAATTAGTGCAGGGGGCATACCCGCCATGGTAG
>JBEGUD010000150.1:0-5398 GCA_041179065.1 Bacteroidota bacterium
TTTCTCGCATCTCGAAGTGCAGATATTACTTGTTTTAAAAGTTCACCTCCGGCTACAATTTCTGTGTTTGCTTGCTTAACAGGCGCTGCAATTTTATTGCACAAGTCGTCTTGCTTAGGACTTATTAAATGATAAATTTCTTCGGTAATAAATGGCATGAATGGATGCAGCATATGCATCATTTCATTCAAATAATGAACCGTTTTATCGTATACTTTTTTTGAAATGGGTTGTTCAAAACCAGGTTTAATCCACTCTAAGTACCAGCTACAATAGTCATCCCAAATTAGCGAATAAATTGTTTTAAGTGCTTCTGATAATTTAAAGCTGTTTAATAAAACATCTACTTCTTGTTGTACTTGAGACAATCTGTTTTCAAACCAATCCATTGCAAATTTTTCATTTTGCGCATCTAAGTTGGTATCAATTCTCTTTTCCCAACCCTGTATTAATTTAAGTACATTCCAAAGTTTGTTGTTAAAATTACGACCTTGTTCAAGTGCCGATTCGTCAAATAAAATATCATTACCAGCAGGCGATGATATCATGATGCCAAACCTCACAGCGTCTGCGCCGTATACATCAATAAGTGCTAATAAGTCTGGCGAATTGCCAAGGCTCTTACTCATTTTTCTGCCTTGTTTATCCCTTACGATTCCTGTAAAATAAACGTGCTCAAATGGTTTTTGATCCATATATTCATGACCCGCCATAATCATACGCGCTACCCAAAAGAAAATAATTTCTGGGGCTGTTACAAGCGTTTGCGTTGGGTAATAGTATTTGATTTCTTCGTTACCAGGGTTCGATAAGCCTTTAAAAACTTCAAAAGGCCATAACCAACTTGAAAACCAGGTATCTAAACAATCTTCATCTTGCTTGATATCAGATAGGGTTAGGGCTGGATTTTTTTCTTGTAAGATTACAAGTGCTTCATTGGCATTTGAGGCAACAGCTACATTGCCATCGGGTGCATACCATGCAGGTATACGGTGACCCCACCAAAGTTGTCTACTAATACACCAATCTTTGATGTTTTCCATCCAGTGGCGGTACAAGTTTTTAAACTTAGCCGGATGAAACTGAATGGCTTCTTCCATAACAGATTGTAGAGCAGGTGTTGCAATGTCTTTCATGCTAACCCACCACTGCAAACTAAGCCTTGGTTCTACCATGGCATCTGTTCTTTCAGAAAAACCTACTTGGTTGGTATAGGCTTCTACTTTATCCAATAAACCCGCTTCGCTTAAAACAGCTTCCATTTTCTTACGCACATCAAGTCTGTCTTCACCAATAAAAAACTGTGCCGCTTCAGACATAGTTCCATCATCATTGAGGGTGTCAATTACTTCTAAATTATATTTTTGACCTAATTGATAATCGTTGATATCATGGGCTGGCGTCACTTTTAGAGCACCAGTACCAAAATCAAGCGTTACATAATCGTCGGTAATAATGGGTACACGTCTATTAATGAGTGGAACAAAAACAAATTTTCCGTGGAGGTGTTTGTAGCGATCGTCTAAAGGATTTACACAAACAGCCGTATCACCAAAAATGGTTTCTGGTCTCACGGTTGCAACAGTGATAAAATCATTACTGCCTTCAATCGCATATTTGATATGGTATAATTTGCTCTGAACTTCTTTATAAATAACTTCTTCGTCAGAAAGGGCTGTTTTGGCCTTAACGTCCCAATTAATCATTCTTTTACCTCTGTAAATATGACCTTTTTTATGAAGGTCTAAAAACACTTCTATCACAGACTTGTAATAATCTGGATCCATGGTAAATGAAGTACGATCCCAATCTAAACTGCAGCCCATTTTTTTAAGCTGTTGCAAAATGATGCCGCCATATTTTTCTTTCCATTCCCAAGCGTACGCTAAAAACTCGTCTCTAGATAAACTTGATTTGGTAATACCACGTTCTCTAAGCATGGCAACCACTTTTGCCTCTGTAGCAATAGAAGCATGGTCAGTTCCTGGAACCCAGCAAGCATTTTTACCCTGCATACGGGCGCGTCTAATTAAGATGTCCTGAATGGTATTGTTAAGACAATGACCCATATGTAAAACGCCGGTTACATTGGGTGGGGGCATTACTATTGTATAAGCCTCACGATCATCAGGGGTGCTTTTAAAATAACCCTTTGATAGCCAATGTTGGTACCATCTTGCTTCCGTTTCATTTGGGACATAATTCTTACTCAATTCCATGCTCAAAACTTTGTTGCGAAAGTACAAAAAATGAGGGTGTTTTTTTTTATTTGTCTTGCACCCGTAAAAAAGCGAATTTGGGCCCTCAAATCAGTGTTTTGAAATTTGCAGTAGTTGATATAGAAACCACAGGGGGATTCCCGTCGCAGCATGGGATAACCGAGATTGCCATTGTATTACATGACGGTGAACAGATAGAAGGTATCTATGAAACGCTCATTAACCCGCACCAGCCCATTCCGCCTTTTATAGCCAATATGACTGGCATTAGCAACCAAATGGTAGCAGCGGCACCTTCTTTTGATAAAGTGGCTGCCAACATCTTTAATTTACTAGAAAACAGGGTTTTTGTAGCACATAACGTCAATTTTGACTATTCTTTTGTGCATCATCATTTACAAGTAGCTGGTTATCAATTAGAAGTGCCCAAATTATGCACTATAAGACTCAGCAGAAAGGCTTTTCCTGGTCATAAAAAGTATGGATTGGGTCATTTGTGCCGAACCCTAGATATTCAAATTGAAAATAGACATAGGGCCGGGGGAGATGCTGCCGCCACTGCAAAAATTTTGGATCTTGTGATTCAGAATAATGGAAAAACACTCATTTCCGAATTGATTAAAAGACATTAATTATTTAAAATTTCAAGTGTATTTATGGGTTCTTTTGCTCCTATTATTGCCTCACAATTAAACATCAAGGTTTCACAAGTTCAAGCGGTTTTAGATTTATTTGGCGAAGCGGCAACCATTCCTTTCATAGCTAGGTATCGAAAAGACAAAACAGGCGGCCTAGATGAGGTTCAAATTCAACAAATTGAAGAAGCCTCTAAATTTCTAAAAACGTTTACAGAGCGTAAAGAGTTTATAGAAAAAGCCATTACTGAGCAGGGTAAAATGACGGATGAGCTTCAAAAAAAATTAGACGCTGCAACAACATTAGCGGCACTCGAAGATATTTATTTGCCCTACAAGCCAAAGCGTAAAACAAAGGCACAAACGGCTAAAGAAAATGGTTTAGAGCCACTTTCTATTATTATGCTAGCGCAGGGTATAGAGGATGTGGAACAAACAGCGGCACAGTATTTGAATGATAAAATAACAACCAACGATGAAGCGCTTTCAGGAGCTAGAGATATTATAGCAGAGCTTATTAACGAAAACGATGTGGTACGTGCAAAAATGCGTTTACTATTTGAACAAACGGCTTGTATTCAAACCAAAGTTTTATCTGATAAAGAAACGGAAGGTATTAAATACAAAGACTATTTTGATTTTTCTGAACCGATACATAAAATACCATCGCATAGAACCATGGCCATACTCCGTGGTTTTTTAGAAGGTGTCTTACGCATGAGTATTGCACCACTCGAAGAAGATGCGCTTACACTTATCGAATCTATTTATTTAGGGGAGTTAAGTCCATGGCGTGAGCATGTAAAAAAATCAATTAAAGACGCTTACCGCAGACTCTTACAGCCAAGTTTAGAAACAGAATACCGCACATCCTTAAAGCAAAAAGCAGACGAGGAAGCCATCAATGTTTTTGCAGAAAATTTGCGTCAGTTACTATTAAGTGCACCACTTGGCAGTAAAAAAATACTTGCTATAGATCCAGGATATAGAACGGGTTGTAAAGTAGTTTGCCTCGATGAAAAAGGAATGCTGCAACAAACCGAACTTATTTTTATTCACGAAAACAATCGACTCGATCAAAGCGAACACATCATTAGAAGTTTAGTAAAAAGTTATAGCATAGAAGCATTTGCTATAGGTGATGGTACTGCTGGTAGAGAAACAGAAATATTTATTCAAAAATTACAATTAGGACTTCCTATTTATTTAGTAAATGAGGATGGTGCCTCTGTGTATTCGGCATCGGAAACAGCAAGAGAAGAATTTCCGGATAAAGACGTTACTGTAAGGGGCTCTGTAAGTATTGGTAGAAGACTAATGGATCCACTTGCGGAGCTTGTAAAAATTGATCCAAAAAGTTTGGGCGTAGGTCAGTACCAACATGATGTAAACCAGTTTAGATTAAAAGAAAGATTAGATCAAACCGTCATTAGTTGTGTAAACCAAGTAGGGGTCAATGTAAATACGGCTAGTAAACATCTATTAAAATATGTAAGTGGTGTTACTGGCCCTGTAGCCGAAAATATTATCAATTACAGAACTGAAATTTGTGGATTTACCAGTAGAGATCAATTAAAAAAAGTGCCAAGACTTGGCGATAAAGCATATGAACAATGTGCAGGATTTTTACGCATTGTTGATGCTTCCAATCCATTAGACGCAAGTGCTGTGCACCCAGAAGCATATCCAATTGTTGCATCCATTGCTAAAGATGCCAATATTGCCATTTCAGATTTAATTGGTAACACAACCATTATTGGCTCTATTGATGTTAAAAAATATATCTCTGAAACATTTGGTGAACATACGATTAAGGATATTTTAAATGAATTAAAAAAGCCAGGACTAGATCCTCGTAAAGAAATTGAACAGTTTAGTTTTGCCAATATTTATAAAATTGAGGATGTTCAAGTAGGTATGATAGTTCCTGGCCAGGTAACCAATATCACAAGATTTGGCGCCTTTATTGACATTGGCGTAAAGCAAGATGGTCTGGTGCATGTAAGTGAAATTGCACATCAATACATTACTGACCCTTCTGAGTTTTTAAAACTTGGACAAAAAGTGCAGGTTAAAGTAACAGAAGTTGATATTGCTAGAAAACGTATAGCACTGTCTATCAAGCAAACCTCTGATGCGCCAGCTAAAACGGCTTCTAATAGGCCTGCAGCTCCTAAACCTGCTCCCGATCAGGACTTGTCATCCCTCAGTGTTAACGATGCGCTACAGGCGTTAAAAAAACGCTTTGGAAAGTAGTAAAATCTTATATTTAGTATCCAATAATTAAATCAATTCTATGCGAAAAATCTATTTCTTATGTAGCTGTTTACTCTGTTTTGTATTTGCTACAGCACAAAAAAAAGAAACGAAAGATAGCACAGTCTATACCACGTTTAAAGACCTTCCGCTTAAAGCAGAACGTACCATCAACTTTGATACCAAAGAAGGTACTTTTATGAGTTTGGATATATCTCCAGATGGCAAAACCATTGCCTTTGACATGATGGGTGATATTTATACGGTTCCAATGCAGGGTGGTAAGGC
>JBEGUD010000151.1:0-3057 GCA_041179065.1 Bacteroidota bacterium
TATTTTGGCGGAGGATCCAGCGGCTAAGGTTTTAGTGATGGGTGATTTAAACGACAACCCCTCAGATTATAGCGTATCACATGCCCTTCAATCTAGTGGAGGGCTAAAAATGATCAAAAAGTCAGATTTATACAATCCTTGGGTAGAAGTGCTGGCAAAAGGCAATGGAACCCTTGCCAATAGAGACGCCTGGGGTATTTTTGACCAAATACTAGTGTCTCAAAGCTGGATACCGCCAAGGCATGCGGGAAAGCTGTTTTTAGGTAGTTCGCACATATTTAAGGACTTTTTTATGGTGGAACACCAGGGACGTTTTAAGGGTTATCCACTCCGAACCTGGGATGGGAACCAGTTTAGGGATGGATTTAGCGACCATTTCCCAACTTTTGTGGTTTTGCTCGAAAAAATAGAGGAAAAAATGCAGTAGAATCAACCCTTTTACGTACTTTTGCAACCCCAAATCTGTATTTGGCAGATTCTCCATTTCGGTGGAGTCCACTGGGTAAACCCAATTTTAAACCTAAAAATTCAAGTAATGAGTAATTACGAATTAATGGTGATTTTCACTCCGGTTCTTTCTGAAGAAGACTTTAAAGCTTCTCAGAAAAAATACCAAGATATGATTGCTAGCTTCGGTGGAGCTACAGTGCATTCAAATCCTTGGGGTCTTAAATCACTGGCCTACCCTATTCAAAAAAAGACAACTGGTATTTACTGGGTGTTAGAATACAGTGGCCCAACTGATCTTAACGAAAAACTTAAGATTCAAATTTTACGTGACGAGCAAATTATGCGTCACATGATTACGAAACTCGACAAATACGCCGTTGAGTATAACCACGTAAAAAGAAATGGCGGATTTGCGGTAAAACAAAAAATGGAGGCTTAATCACATGGCAAAGAATGAGATAAAATACCTGACCGCAATTAAGCAGGAGAAACCAAAGAAAAAGTTTTGTCGTTTCAAGAAATACGGCATCAAATACGTAGACTACAAGGATATTGAGTTCCTTAAAAAGTTCATCAACGAACAAGGTAAATTATTACCTCGTCGTTTGAGCGGTAACTCTCTAAAGTATCAACGTAAAGTACAAGACGCAGTTAAAAAGGCACGTCAAATGTCTTTATTACCTTTCGTTACTGACTTATTAAAGTAATACCCTAATTAGTAACCTTCCCTAATCTCGCAACGGGCGAGAGACAGCAGTAGCTGGGCTCTTGGGAACTAAAACAAAAACAACATGCAAGTAATTTTAATTCAAGACGTAGACAACTTAGGTGGTAAAAGTGAATTAGTAACTGTAAAAAACGGTTATGCACGTAACTTTTTAATCCCACAAAAGTTTGCAGTTGAAGCAAGCCCTTCTAACCTTAAGCAACTTGACGAACAGTTAAAAGTTAAGGCTAAAAAAGAAGCGGTAATGTTAGCTGAAATCAATAAAGTAATCGATGTACTAAAATCTAGCCCAGTTAAATTAACTGCTAAAACAGGTACAAGCGGTAAAATATTTGGTGCAGTAACTTCATTACAAATTACACGTGCTATCCGTGACCAAAAAGGTTACGAAATTGATCGCAAGCGTATCTCAATTGTAGAAGAAGTTAAAGAATTAGGTGCTTATAAGGCTTCTATCGACTTTGGTAACGGAAATGTTACAGAAATAGATTTTGAAGTTGTAGGCGAATAATCTACTACTAATCAACCTTTTATACAAAAAACCTGGCTTTGGCCGGGTTTTTTTATGCCCTTTAGGCTAAAAAAAGCATAAAAAAAAATTGGTTTCCCACAAATTACATACCTTCGAAATGTCCAATGACAGTTCTTCCATTTCTCAGAACGTTTTTTTTCGTAAATGTTTCAGGTTTTGGCTACAGTATTATCATTGGTTTTTGATCACTTAATTTTTTTAAAGAACATGAACATTTACGTTGGAAACCTGAACTGGAATATGTCCAGTGAAGACCTGCAAAACTTGTTTACTCCATTTGGTGAAGTAACAAGTGCAAAGATCGTTACAGACAAGTTTAACAATGACCGCAGCAAAGGCTTTGGTTTCGTAGAAATGGCAGATGATGAAGCAGCTCGTGCTGCAATCGCGCAATTACACGATACTGATGTTATGGAGCGCAAGATTGTTGTTAATGAATCAACTCCACGTCCAGAAGGCGAAAGAGGCGGCTTCAAAAAGAAGAGCTTCGGTGGCGGCGGCGGAAGCCGTGGCGGTGGATACGGTGGTGGTGGAAATCGCGGCGGAAGCGGCGGTGGATACAACCGTGACCGTGGAAACAGCGGTGGAGGCGGAGGATTTAACAGATATTAATATCTACTAAATTTCTAAGCTTACATAAAAAAAGTCCTGCAATTTATTGCGGGACTTTTTTTATGCCTATACATCAAGTAACTATTTATACTAATAGATACGTAAGTATAAAATGATACAGTGTTTTGTATAATAACATGTAGGAGATGAATAACCCTGGACTAAATATTGTTTCTGGAACAAAGTAAATGATCTAACTGTGGAGAGATTCCTAAAACAAAAAAGCCTCGTGATATCGGTTAAGATATACGAGGCTTTTTAATAAATATGGCAACTACCTACTCTCCCAGCAAAATGCAAGTACCATCGGCCATGGGGGACTTAACTTCTCTGTTCGGAATGGGAAGAGGTGAACACCCCCGGTATAATCACCATAAGAAATTCAAAGTTGTAAGTTCAAAGTTGTTAGTCATAGCTGATAAGTATTGATTGATTATATAATCTCTACTTACTACTTATTACTTAAAACTCATCACTCAATACTTAATAAGGTACATATTGGGAAGCTAATAAAAACAAAAATTAAAAAATAAAGCTTACGGGCAATTAGTACTACTCGACTGTGTTGTTACCAACTGTACATCTGTAGCCTATCAACGTCATCGTCTATAACAGCCCTTAAAAGTAAACTCATCTTGTGGAAGGTTTCACGCTTAGATGCTTTCAGCGTTTATCCTTGCCGTACATAGCTACTCTGCATTACACCTGGCGGCATAACAGATACACCAGCGGTACG
>JBEGUD010000152.1:0-5012 GCA_041179065.1 Bacteroidota bacterium
CGAAGGCCTTTTTATTAAAACTATAGTTAAGTGAATTACTTCTTTTTAGTTTCTTTAGCAGCTGTTGCTTCTTCTTGCTTTAACTGACGTGTCATTACTACAGAAGCAATAGGAATACGTGGAGAGTTCATGATCTCAAGACCAGGCGCTTTCACGTCTTCTACTCTAATGTTTGCGTTTAGTGCAAGGGTAGTGATGTCTACGTTAATTGTTTCTACTAAATCTTTAGGTAAAGCTTTCACTTTTAAAGATTTGATTTTGATAACGAGCTTACCACCTTCTTTAACACCTACAGAAGTTCCAGTAAATTTAAGTGGTAGGGTTGCTACTACTTTTTTGTCGTCTACTAGTTCTAAAAGATCAAGATGGATTAACGCATCTGTTACTTTGTCAAACTGAAGATCTTTTAAGATACATCTGTACATTTTACCGTCAACGGTAACTTCAGCAATTTGGAACTCACCAGTGTACACTAAAGGCTTAAATGCCTTCGCAGAAGCGTAAAAATTTACCTCCTGAGCACCCCCGTAAATTACAGCTGGCACGTTTTCCTGAGAGCGAATTTGGCGGGCGGCTTTTTTGCCATGATCGGTCCTCAGGTGTCCTTCGATTGTAATTGATTTCATAATAAAAATTTTGGACGGCGAAGGTAAGGAAAAAACCTTTTAGCCGCGCTCTTTGAGTTGAGAATGTATAAATAAGCTCGTAATACTCTTATTTTCATAGGCATTACGGATAGCAATGGCAAACAAGTCGGCCACTGAAATCACCTTAATTTTGGAACTTTCCTGCTTTAAAGGGATGGTATCACATACCACAAGCTCCTCTAAAACACTGTTCTCGATGTTTGCATAGGCATTTCCGCTGAGTACGGGGTGGGTAATCATGGCTCTAACGCTTCTGGCACCCTTTTCCTTTAAAAGGCCGGCAGCCTTGGCTAAAGTGCCCCCTGTGTCGCAAATATCGTCTACCAGTATAATATCTTTACCGGTTACGTCACCAATGACCACCATGCTGGCAATTTCGTTGGCACGCTTGCGGTGTTTATCACAAATCACCATTTCGGCATTAAAATAGCTCGCTATTTCACGCACACGGTTGGTACTTCCTACGTCCGGAGCGGCAAATGCCAGGTTTTGTAATTTAAGGTCGTTGATATATGGGATAAATATAGCTGAGCTGTCTAGGTGGTCTACAGGCACATCAAAGAAGCCCTGAATTTGAGCCGCGTGTAAATCCATTGTGATTACACGGTTGGCACCCGCTGCTTCTAATAAAGTAGCAATAAGCTTAGCACCTATAGCTACCCTTGGCTTGTCTTTGCGGTCTTGACGCGCATAGCCGTAATACGGTAAAACGGCTATAATTTTATACGCACTTGCTCTTTTAGCTGCATCAATCATGAGCAGCATTTCCATTAAATTATCGGTGGGTGCAAAGCTACTTTGTACTAGAAAAACATAGTCGCCACGCACACTCTCTAAAAACACGGGCTGGATTTCTCCATCGCTAAAACGCTGGATATTTACTTTACCAATTGGGGCGCCAAAACGTTGTGCAATTTTTTGTGCAAGCTCCTGAGAACCAGTGCCTGAGAAGATTTTTACGGAAGGATTCATAGTCGTTTAGAATATGCCCACGAAGTTATCATTTAGCTGTTTAACTTTTAAACAGACTTATGCCTAATTTATTGACATTTGGAATTTGACCGCATTTGGGCTTTGCGCAAACTATGCTTGCGCCGTTGGGCCACCAAAATTCATTGGAATCTCTATTTGCTCCAGGTCCTTGATGGTTCCGTTGCCCGCTTCGTAACGCTCAATGTTTTCGGCGAGGGCCTTCATAAAGCGCTTGGCGTGCTGTGGGGTAAATATCACCCTCGATTTTACTTTACTTTTTGGCGTACCTGGCATCACATTTACAAAGTCTATTACAAACTCTGCATTGCTGTGCGTAATAATAGCGAGGTTGGCGTAACTACCTTCTGCTACTTCTTCTGAAATTTCTATGTTTAACTGATTGCCGGGCTGTTCCATAATAAATATGTTGTGGGATAAAATTGTGTAGCAAAAGTAACCGAATTTTTTAAAAAAAAGCGGCCCCGAGAATTCGGGGCCGCTTTACTATGATTAAGTCAGAAATAAATTATCTCCAACCTTTATTAGATGTATTTACACCATCAAGTCTTGTTGGACCACCAAAAGTGTAAAATGGTTGTGCTTCAGCTAAAGTTTCTAAAGTTTTAGCTGGAACTGGCCAATGTAAAGGTGTACCTGCTTGTAACAAGTCACGCTTTCTCATTTCATAGAACTGTAAACCAGCACCAGTAACATATAATTCAATATGTCTTTCTGCGTGGATTGCAGCTCTAATAGCAGCTAAATCAGCAGCAACATCCGCTAAGCCACCACGTGTTTTACGTGTACCTGCATTGATAATTGCAGCAGCACCCGCTAAATCGCCAGTGTATGCTCTAGCTTCTGCACGATATAAATCGTTTTCTGCTTTCATTAATTCTGGTAATGGACCTACGCCTAAAGAATAAATATCGTCATATCTTTTGTGACGGTAAATAGACCAGTGGTAGTAACCACGAACAGCTTGTAACCAGTTTGAAGGTACATATTCAAAGTCAGTATCTAAACGCTTATCTGCACTTGCATTGGTAGACTTTAACGGAGTTGGGAATGTCGCATCATCTGTCCAGTGTGCACCAATATTTGGATCCAACTTATTCACTACATACATGTCAGTTAAACCCCAACCTGGGTAGGTAAGGTAGTCACCAGCTTCTGCATACCATCTGTTGTAACCATCGTTCACAACATTAAAGTCAGCAGTTACGCCTGCATCAGCAGCAGTTTTAACAGCAGCCCAGTTAACAGCAGCAAGTTCTGTTGCGTTACGTGGCGTGTTCGCTAAAATACGAGCAATGTAAGAATTGGCCATTGCCTTAAGTGTTGTATTTGATACAGCACTTGCAGTTCCCATCCATGTGCTAGGCACAGAAAAAGAAGTACCGCATAAAGCAATTGCTTCGTTTAAGTATCCAACAGCTGCATCAGCAACTAATTTGTAAGATTTTGCATCCTTTAATTTAGCACCAGGGATGGTTGTTTTTTCATCCACAATAAACGCTTTGTCAAAGTTTAATGCAAGTACGCCATAAGCAATACCCATATTAAAACGACTGTATGCTTTTACTAAATTATCATCGGCACCATTTACGCCAATTTTAACACCACCGTTCATTGCTTTGATAACGTTTGATGCGGTATTAATTACCGAATACATTTGATCAAAGGTATACTTGGTAGTTGCTTGGTAAGGATAGTTTGGCGCGTTGTTCCACTCTCTACGTGGTTCCCAAGACATATCACGCATTGCTTGGTTACCCCAAGAGCATGTTACGTTATCAGAAGAGGTAGCCATAAACATGGTCATACCACTGAAACTTTGCGTACCAGAATAGTAAGCGTTAAATAAACCACTGGCTACGTTGTAAACGTCTTCGCCACTAGCGTATACTTTCTTAAAATCAGGTTGGTTGTCATTTTGAACATCAAGCGTTTTTTTACAAGACGCAAAACTCAAAACCCCAATTGAAAGAAATAATAAAAATTTATTTTTCATGTTGTTTGGTTTTCTATTGTTTAGAAATCAAATGATAAAGAGAAAGCTACGTTTCTGTAGTTAGGGTAAGAACCAGTATCGTCAAATGGACTTCTGATTGAACCAACTTCAGGATCGTAACCACTGTACTTTGTAAAAGTTAATAAGTTACGTCCAATGATTCTAGCATTCATTGTTTTAACAACTTTGCTTAAACCTGGAAGTGCACTTCCTTTTACAGTGTAACCAATTGCTAATTCTCTTAATTTAACAAAAGAAGCATCTTCTACCCAATAGCTGTTATTGGTGTTTACATCATAAAACGCTTGGTAGTAGTCGTAAGCTTTCTTTTCAGAAGCAGCTTTACCGCCCATATCCATGATACCATTTCTGTTATCACGTGTTAACCACTGAGATTTTCTGTTGTAAACATCTCCACCGCTCTTGATATCAAATAAGAAGTAGAATGTAAAGTTTTTGTAAGAAATGTTGTTGCTGATACCCATTGTGAAATCAGGTAAACCAGAACCCATTTTAACAAACGCTAAAGCACCAGTTGCGTCGTTTAATTTAATTGGCTTCTCGTTTAATGTACCTGCAGTTCCTTTAGGAATTACATATCCTTCATTGTTTACTTCATAATCAGCAATTGATTTACCAGCTGGTAATTGCTTGCTCATTTGATCTAAAGATCTAACCCAGTCGTAGCCATAAATAGCACCATAGGTTTCACCTTTTTTGATGAAGAATAATCCATCAGGACCAGATTGGTATGAAGGAACTGGAAGTTCTGTGATAACAGTTTTTGTTTGACCAAAAACAACATTTGTATTCCAAGAGAAGTTTTTAGTTTTTACCCAGTTTGCACCTAAAGTAATTTCTAAAGTTTTAGATTCTACAGTACCTGCATTTTGGAACTGAGAAGTAAAACCATCGTTTACGAAAGGAATAAGTGGCACGTTCAAGAACTGATCTTCAGTAATAGATTTTGCGTAGTTCACTTGTAAGTTAAACTTCTTTAAGAAGTCTACGTCGATACCAATTTCAGTTTCTGCAGTTTGAGAAGGTCTTAAGTTTTTGTTACCTTTTTGACCAGGAGAAGTTACACCATTAGAAATGTTGTAAGTTTCATACTGCCAGTTAAAGCCAGGACGTAAACCTGCAGTTCCATGTGCTGCACGTAATTTAAATTCGTCTACACCAGGAATTTTAATGTCTTCAGATAAACGGTATGCACCTGATACACGGTAGTAGTTAGCCCACTTTGCTTCAGAACCAAATAATGAAGAACCATCATAACGGTACATCGCATCTAATAAGTAACGGTCTTTGTAATCAAGTGAAATAACACCAAAGTAGTTTCTAGCTCTGATGGTTTGTTTTTGAGAACCTGCATCTCT